>JBGTBK010000055.1:0-11925 GCA_041749355.1 Sandaracinobacter sp.
CACCGTCGCATCGTGCCACGGCGGGTAATCCTCGCCCCCCGGCCCGTGTCGGCGCGGCTCGTCATCCATGTGCTCGGGCGTGTCCCAGCGCCCGGCGGTGATGTCGATCCCGCCGCAAAACGCCAGCGCATCGTCGATCACCACCAGCTTCTGGTGATGGCAGGCGTCGATCGGATGGTGTGAATCGAGTTTGAAATGGATGTGATCGCCCGTGATCCAATCGAGCACCACCAACGGCATCGCCCCGCGCAGCGGCGTCTTCAGCACCTGCAGGTCCCAGCGCAACACATGCACCTGAACCTCCGGATTGCGGCCCACGAGTTCGTTGAGCAGCGCCCCGACTTCGTTGGGCGGATCGCTTCTTTCATCATCCGGATCAAGCTGGATGCGGGTATCGAAATCCCAGCCGACGATCAGCACCGAATGGCGCGCCGTCAGCAGCGCACTCCGCAGGGTACGGAAATAGTCGACCGCATCGATGATGACCCGCAGCCGGTCGGCCCGTGCCAGACGCCAGCAGGTGCTGCCGGCCTTGAGAACCGGGGTGTGCGGAACGGGTGTGGCCATGCCAGCGTTCATAGCGGGAGTGGCACCGACAGGCTACTAACCCATCCGGACGCGGCGGGATGACCCACGCACACGCATTTTCTTGCGCTTTTACCGCCGGTCAGGGCTATAGAGCCGCAGGTGCGCCGGGGGAGCGCAGGTACGATCGGACACTGAATGCTCAATGGCCTGAAAATGATGACCATGGGGGGCCGCGAGGTCTGGCCGCTGGTCGAAGGCGGCAAGGGCGTCGCTGCCACCAACCACCTCTCCTCCGGCGCCTGGGCGCTGTCCGGCGGGGTCGGCACCGTCTCGGCCGTCAATGCCGACAGCTATGATCCGACCGGCCGTATTATCCCCCAGGTCTACAATGCCCTGACCCGCCGTGAACGCCACGAAGAACTCGTCAACTACGCCATCGAAGGCGCCGTGCAACAGGTACAGCGCGCCTATGACATGGCGTCGTCCGAGCTGTCGCGCGGCATCGGTGCGTTGAATATCAACGTCCTGTGGGAAATGGGCGGGGCGCAGCGCGTGCTCGAGGGCGTGCTGGCGCGCACCAAGGGGCTCGTCAACGGCGTCACCTGCGGCGCCGGCATGCCCTATCGACTGAGCGAGATCGCCGCCCATCACGGGGTCCATTATTACCCCATCATCAGCAGCGCCCGCGCCTTCCGGGCGCTGTGGAAGCGCGCCTATTCCAAGGCCGCCGAATGGCTTGGTGCCGTGGTGTACGAGGATCCCTGGCTGGCCGGCGGCCACAATGGGCTCTCCAACGCCGAAGACCCCCGCGCGCCGCAGGACCCCTATCCTCGCGTTCGCGACCTGCGCGCCGTCATGCGCGAATCGGGCATTCCTGATTCGGTGCCGATCGTCATGGCCGGCGGTGTCTGGTGCTTGCGCGAATGGACCGACTGGATCGACAATCCGGAACTCGGCCAGATCGTCTTCCAGTTCGGCACCCGCCCGCTGCTGACGCAGGAAAGCCCGATCCCCGATGTGTGGAAGGCCCGCCTTCCAACGCTGGACGAGGGCGACATCCTGCTGCACAAATTCTCGCCGACGGGGTTTTATTCCAGTGCCGTGCGCAACACCTTCCTGCGCAGCCTGGAGGGGCGCTCCGAGCGGCAGATCGGCTTCAGCGCAGCGGCCGACGGCGAGCGGCAGTTCACGCTGGACGTGGGCGTCGGCCGCAAGACCTATTATGTGACGAAGGACGATCTGAACCGGGCGCGCGAATGGCATGGCGCCGGGTTAGACACCGCGCTGAAGACCCCGGACGACACGCTGATCTTCGTGGGGGCTGACGAGGCGAAGATGATCCGCAAGGACCAGGCCGACTGCATGGGTTGCCTGAGCCACTGCGCCTTCAGCGCGTGGAAGGACCATGACGATCACACGACCGGCTATCTGGCCGACCCGCGCAGCTTCTGCATCCAGAAGACCCTGCAGGACATCGCCCACGGCGCAGACCCCGAGCATGAGCTGATGTTCGCCGGCCATTCGGCCTACATGTTCAAGCAGGACCCCTTCTATTCGAACGGGTTCGTGCCGACCGTGAAGCAGTTGGTGGATCGGTTGCAGACGGGGGATTGAGGCCGAAGGCGGCTGCCGTCAGTGCGACGCACTGGTCGGCAGACTCGCCGCAGGCCCGGCCGGCGGGTCGTCGGGCAACCCGCTTTGCGGGCGTTCAGCAGGAGGCTGGCCAAAGGTGGGCCCGCCAACGCGGGTTGTGCGACGAGCCCGTCCGACGACTCCATCCCCCGCGACACCCTCTGCGTTGACTCGTGCGCGCACGCTCGCCAAGGAAATCCGGCAATTCGAAGTGAGCTGGGGAGCGAAAAGCCCATGAAGATTCTCGTGCCCGTGAAGCGGGTGGTCGACTACAATGTGAAGGTCCGCGTGAAAGCCGACCAGAGCGGTGTCGAGCTTGCCAATGTGAAGATGAGCATGAACCCGTTCGACGAGATCGCCGTCGAGGAAGCCGTGCGCCTGAAGGAGAAGGGCGTGGCGACCGAGATCGTCGTTGTCTCGATCGGGCCGGCGCAGGCGCAGGAAACGCTGCGGACCGGCCTTGCGATGGGCGCGGACCGGGGCATCCTGGTGACGACCGACGTGACGACCGAGAGCCTGGCCGTTGCCAAGATCCTGGCAAAGATCGCTGCCGAGGAGCAGCCCGGCCTCATCATCCTGGGCAAGCAGGCGATCGACGACGACGCCAACCAGACGGGCCAGATGCTGGCTGCCATCCTGGGCTGGGCCCAGGGCACCTTCGCCTCGAAGGTCGAGCCTTCGGCCGACACGGTTGCCGTGACGCGCGAAATCGATGGCGGCCTCGAGACCGTGGAGCTGAAGCTTCCGGCGATCGTGACGACGGACCTTCGCCTGAACGAGCCACGCTATGCGAGCCTGCCGAACATCATGAAGGCGAAGTCGAAGCCGATCGCGACCAAGACGCCCGACGACTATGGGGTCGACGTGACCCCGCGCCTGTCGACCGTGAAGGTGACCGAGCCGCCCAAGCGCAGCGCGGGCATCAAGGTGAAGACCGTCGATGAACTGGTGGAAAAGCTGAAGACCGCGGGAGCGATCGCATGAGCATTCTCGTACTTGCCGAACATGACAACGCGTCCCTGAAGGACGCGACCCTGAATGTGGTGTCTGCCGCCAAGGTGCTTGCCGGCCATGCGGGCGGCGACGTGCATGTGCTGGTGGCCGGCCAGGGTTGCGGCGCGGTGGCCGACGCGGCCGCCAAGATCGAGGGCGTCGCCAAGGTGCTGGTGGCCGACGATGCCGCCTATGGCGCAGCATTGGCCGAGAATGTCGCGCCGCTGGTGGCCGGGCTGATGGCGAATTATGATGCGTTCGTGGCGCCGGCGACTTCGCGCGGGAAGAACATCGCCCCACGCGTGGCTGCTGCGCTTGATGTGGCGCAGGTGTCGGAAATCCTGTCGGTTGAAAGCGCCGACACCTTCACCCGGCCGATCTATGCCGGGAACGCGATCGCGACAGTCAAGTCGGCGGACGCGAAGAAGGTGATCACCGTTCGCGGCACGGCCTTTGCCAAGGCGGCAGCAAGCGGCGGATCGGCTGCCGTCGAAGCCATTTCGGGCGGCGGGGACGCTGGCCTGTCCACCTTCAAGGGCGCGGAACTGACCCAGTCAGCTCGCCCTGAGCTGACGGCTGCCAAGATCATCGTGTCGGGCGGCCGCGCGCTTGGCTCGAGCGATGCCTTCCACACCACCATCGAGCCGCTGGCCGACAAGCTGGGTGCGGCTGTCGGGGCTTCGCGCGCGGCGGTCGACGCCGGCTATGTGCCCAACGATTACCAGGTCGGGCAGACCGGGAAGATCGTGGCACCGGAGCTGTATGTGGCGGTCGGCATTTCGGGTGCAATCCAGCATCTGGCCGGCATGAAGGATTCCAAGATCATCGTTGCCATCAACAAGGACGAGGAAGCCCCCATCTTCCAGGTGGCGGACTTCGGCCTGGTGGGCGACCTGTTCACGCTGGTGCCGGAGCTGACGGGCAAGCTCTGAGCCGTTCGGTCTCGAGACAATGAGGGGCTCCGCCGTCCTGGCGGGGCCCTTTGTCGTTCCGGAGGCGGAGGTCCGCTGGTCCGTCAGAAGGTAAACATTCAGTAACCAAACCCTCACGCCGATGTCATGCGCGGTGTTCATGCCTTGCGATGGGGCCATTTCGCTTCGGAGGGGGATATTCCATGATTCGCGCAACCATGATTGCGGCACTTCTTGCGTCTGCCACGACGGTGTCGGCAGGTGTCAGCTATGTCGGGAGCACCAGCTTTGCCGGCGATGCGATAGACCTATCGGGCATTGCACCCGCGTTTGGCGGCAATCGTCTCTCCATCGGGTCCGACCTCTGGTACGACAGCAAGACCAACAGCTATTGGGGGAACACTGATCGTGGCCCCGGTGGTGGTGTCGTGGACTTCGCGCCGCGCGTTCACAACTTCAAGCTGGACATCCAGCCGAGCGGCCAGGTGAATGGCTATGTTCTTCTGAAGACAGTCGTTTTCAAGAAGGATGGCGTGCATTTCACCGGTCTCAACCCGCGCCTTGCGCCACAGGGGGATGCCTCGGTGCTGGGCCTGTCCTTCGATCCCGAAGGGCTGGTTGTCCTGAAGAATGGCAATTTCCTGGTCGCAGACGAATATGGCCCGTCCGTCTATGAGTTCGACAAGGACGGGAACTATCTGCGCGCCTTCACGCCGCCAGCCAATCTGCTGCCGAAGGAGCCTGACGGGACGCCAAACTTCGTCGATGGTCGCCCGACCATCGCGACGGGCCGGCAGGACAATCGGGGCTTCGAAGGCTTGTCCATTTCGCCCGACGGCACGACCGTCTATGCCGTGATGCAGGATCCGCTGGTGAACGAAGGGTCACCCGATGGCCGACGCAGCCAGAATGTCCGGATCGTTTCCTTCAATGTCGCGACCGGACAGTCGACCGGGCAGTACATCTACCAGCTGGAAGCCCTTGCCGACATCAACGACCGCATTCCGGGCACTGCCGATGACTTCGGGCCGAATGCGCAAGGCCGCAACATCGGCCTGTCGGGGATCATCGCGCTGGACAATGGGAAGTTCCTTGTCCTCGAGCGTGACAATCGGGGCCTGGGTGTCGACGATCCGACGGCGGTGACCCCGCCAGCTTCGAAGCGTGTGTGGCTGGTGGACCTGGCAGGCGCAACCGACGTGTCCGGCATCAGCCTTGCCGGCAACAACATGCTTCCCGGCGGCGTGACGCCGGTGTCCAAGACGCTCTGGCTGGATATCCGCGCCGAGCTGCAGAAGTCCGGGATCGCCGTGACGGAAAAGATGGAAGGCATCGCGATCGGCCCGCGCATCGACGGCGGCTATGCCTTCGTCGTGGTGACCGACAACGACTTTTCGGTCACCCAGACGGGTTCTGGCGAACAGTTCAATCGCTGCACCTCGGGCGTTGGCGGCATCTCTTCGGATGTCGGCCTGAACGATCCCTGCCCCGATGGGCAGCAGCTGATCGACAGCTACGCCTATGTGTTCCGGGTCAACGGCAGCGACCTGGCGGTGCTCGGCGTGCCGGAGCCCGGGACCTGGGCGATGTTGATTGCAGGCTTCGGACTGGTTGGCGGCATGATGCGCCGCAGGCGGATGCTCGCCGCCTAGCCTGTCACCAGTCTTGAGAGACTGTCGATGTCGGCGAGGAAGCCCTCCTCGCCGACATTTGCCGTCTTGAGGCCGTGAAGTGCGTGTGTGATGAGCGCGGCTGTCGCCTTGGGCTCGGCCACCCTTGCGGCGGCCAACCTGACGGCCAACAGGTCGGCGAAACGGGCTTCGAAGGCGGCATGCATTCCGCCGAGCAGGCGGCTGTTGGCCGACAGGATTTCCTCGGCGTGGGGGCTGGATTTCAGCAGGCGGAAAATGGGGAGTTCTTTCGCCAGCAGCGCGTCGCGGAGGCCCGGATGGGCCGGCTCTCCCATGGGCCAGGCGGCTTTGGAGGCCGCCAGGCCCTCCTCCATCAGCGACTGCGCGAGGTCGTGGAACAGCGCCTCCTTGTTGGGGAACAGCAGGTAGAGCGCTGGGCGGGACATTCCGGCTTCTTGCGCAATGTCGCCCATGGTGGCCTTGGAGAAGCCGTAGCGGGCAAAGATCTGGACAGCGGCCGTGCGAACCGCAGCCGTGCGTGGATCCTCCTTTGACAAAATAGACAGCATTTGTCAGATTGTATCAGGTGTCAGACCAAGGGGAAACAGACATGTCGGGAACCGTACTCGTGACCGGCGCGTCCGGCTATATTGCCGGCTTCGCGATCCAGCAGTTGCTGCGCGAAGGCTGGCAGGTGCGGGGCACGATCCGCAATCTGGCGCGGGCGGATGAGGTGCGCGGCTGGCTGGGCGTGAACGCAAACCAGCTTCCGCTGTTCGCAGCCGATCTGACCTCTGACGGCGGCTGGGCCGAGGCGGCGGCCGGATGCACCCACATGCTGCACATTGCCTCGCCCATTCCGGCCGCTGCCCCCAAGAGCGACGACGAACTGGTGATCCCGGCGCGCGACGGAGCGCTTCGGGCGCTGAAGGCCGCAAAGGCAGCAGGGGTTGCCCGCGTGGTGCTGACGAGCAGCACGGCCGCCATCACTTATGGCAAGGGCGAGATCAGCCGCCCCTTCACCGAAGCCGACTGGACCGACGAGACCCACCCCGACACCTATGCCTATGTGCGGTCGAAGACGATTGCCGAGCGGGCCGCGCGGGACTGGGTGAAGGCCAATGCCGGGCCGATGGAGTTCGTGACCATCAACCCGGGCCTGATCCTGGGGCCGGTGCTTGGGCGCGACTTTTCAACCTCGCTAGAAGCGCTGAAGAAGCTGATGGACGGGTCGCTGCCCGGCCTGCCGCGCCTCGGCTTCCCGGTGACGGACGTGCGCGATGTGGCCGACGCGCATGTGCGGGCTTTGACGCATCCCGGGATCAACGGCGAGCGCTTCCTGGTGGCCGGCGAGTTTCTCTGGCTCGAGGACATCGCGCGCATCCTGAAGGCCGAACTCGGGCCCAGGGCTCACAAGGTGCCGACCCTTCGCCTGCCGAACTTCCTGGTGAAGCTTTCCAGCCTGTTCGACCCGACCGTTCGCATGGTGATACCCGAACTCGGGCGGGTTCGCGCTGTGGACAGCAGCCATGTCGGCCGGGTGCTTGGATTGCATCTGCGAACGTCGCGCGAGACCATCGTCGACACCGCGAACAGCCTCATTGATGCGGGGATTGTGAAAGTCTGACCGTCGCGCTAGCCCCCGTTCGCAGATGCAGCAGGGGGTTGGCGAATGAACGTCGGGGTAATCGGGGCTGGCATGATGGGCGCGGGCATTGCCCAGGTCTCGGCTGCGGCCGGGCACCGGGTGATCCTTTCCGACATCGAGCTGGCCCGTGCGGAGGCCGGCAAGGCCGGTATCGCGAAGCTGCTGGCCCGCCAGGTTGCCAAGGGCGCGATGGAAGCACCGGCGGCGGACGCCCTGCTGGCGCGGATCACGCCGCGCGGCGACAGCGATGGCTTTGCCGACGCCGAAATCGTGGTGGAAGCCGCGACCGAGAATGAGGGGCTGAAGCAGAAGATCTTTGCGGGGCTGGCTGGGAAACTGTCAGCCGGATGCGTGCTGGCGACCAACACCTCGTCCATTTCGATCACCATGCTCGGCGCCGCGACAGACCGACCGGACCGGTTCGTGGGGCTGCACTTCTTCAACCCCGTGCCGGTGATGAAGCTGGTGGAGATCATCCCAGGGCTTGCGACGTCGGAGGCGACCCGTACGGCTGCCCGCGGGTACATCGAGACGCTCGGCAAGACGGCCATCGTCTCGGAGGATTCGCCCAGCTTCATTGTCAACCGCGTGCTGTGCCCGATGCTGAACGAGGCGATCTTCGCGCTGGGCGAAGGCGTGGGCTGTGTGGTCGACATCGACACCGGCCTGAGGCTGGGCGCCAACCATCCGATGGGGCCGCTGACGCTTGCGGACTTTGTCGGGCTGGATACGCTGCACGCGATCATGCTGGTGATGCAGAAGGCAACCGGTGATCCGAAATACCGGCCGGCGCCGCTGCTGTCGAAATATGTCGAGGCCGGCTGGTATGGCCGCAAGACCGGGCGGGGCTTTTACGATTACAGTGGCGAAACCCCTGTTCCCACTCGCTGATTGACAGGCTGGCTTGCCAAGGCAGATAGTCGCCGCGTCAATTCAAGGGGGCCTTGCCATGCTGCGCCATTATCCGATCCTTGGGCTTGCACTGCTGCTGGCCGGTTGTGCGGGCAGTGACGAAAGTGCCACCAATCGAACCGTTTGGGTGGCAGACGGCCCGCCGGTGAACTGCATCAACACCAGCCAGATTCGCACCTTCCGGGTGATCGATGATCGCACCATCGATTTCGAGCGCAACCGGAATGTGGCCTGGCGCAACAGCCTTCCCATCCGCTGCAATGGCCTGGCATTCGGGCAGAAGATCCGCCTGAACAACCGCGGCACGCAGCTGTGCAGCTTCGACACCATCACGCCCACATCGATGGGCCGCGGGCCCAACCCGATGCGCTGCCAGCTCGGCCAGTTCCAGCCGATGAAGCGGGTGCCCGTGCCCGAGGCTCAGCCGGCATCCGGGCCGGCGGCGGGCTGAGGGCGCGCCTCCCGCGCAAGTTTGTCAGGGCGCGATTGCGAAGCGCAGTCTGACCGTGGCGCGGGTTTCGATCGGTCTTGGCTTTACACCGATTTCGATCGGCGGCGGTGGTGGTGGGGCAGGGGGTGGCGGCGCGCTGGCGTGGCTCTGCGCCGAGACCATCAGATGCTCCTGCGAGCGGGCTTCGTCGCTGATTCCGAGCAATGGTCCGAGCCTGACGGATGCTCCGTATGCGGCTGCATCGGCGCGGCTTCTGGCATCGCGGATGGCATCCTGTGTCGCGCGCTTCACGGCGCTGGCCGGATCGGCCAGCTGGAACCCCGTCAACCGGGCATCGCGGGCGCCCAGCCGTGCCGCGAGGCCGACGGCCGTTCCGGCCTTGTCGACATTGCTGGTGCGGACGCTGGACTCGATCCTGGCCATATAGCCGGTCGGGGCGCAGGCCCCCTGGCTGAGCCGGGGCTGGCCGCGGCTGTCGTCGCAGCTGCGGTCACGGGTTTCGACCAGCATCACGGAGCCGGTGCTGATCTCGGTTGCAGGGCCGAGCAGCCTTGCCAGCCCGCCTTCCACGGCCTTCTGGGTTGCCACAAGGGCTGCGGTTGCCTGATCGGCGGTCGTGCCCTCGCCGCGCAGCCAATAGGTCAGCAAGGCCAGGTCGGGGGCAGTCCGCACCGTGGCGGAACCTGTCACCTCGATCACCCGTTCCGGTTGGGGAGCCTGGGCCTGCGCACTGGTCGGGATGGTACCCAGTGCAGCTGCTGCTGCGAGGACCAGTCTCTGGAACATACAGGCCTTTCCGGACTCGGCGCTATGGACCGCCTGCGAAGTCTGGCAGACAGCAAAGACCGGCGCCAGCCCGAACGGCTTCAATCGTCTTCGGAAATCCGCGGCGGGGCCCTGTCCTCGAGATCGCGGGCCACCTTCGGCGTCCGCAGCAGGGCGTCGATGCGGGCTGCCTCGGCATAGCTTTCGTCCACCCGGAAGTGGATTTCGGCGGCATATTTGGTGTTCACGCGCCGGGCGAGCTCGGTCTTCAGCTGCTTCGAATGGGAATTCAGCGCCCTGAGTACAGCTTCCTGGTCGGCAGGCGTTGCGCCAACCGGCATGATGAAGGCGGTTGCGTGCCGGAGGTCCGGCGAGACCCGCACTTCCGAGACCGAGACGATGTGCCGGTCCAGCACATCGTCCCTCAGGTCGCGGCGCGCCAGCACATCGGCCAGCACATGGCGCATGGCCTCACCCACCTTCAGCGTGCGGACCGAGCGCCCGTCTGGCGAAGTGCTCCGCTGCTTCACAGTTGGCGGAGCCTTTCCTCGACCTCGAAGGTTTCGATGACATCACCCTGGGCGATGTCCTGGAAATTCTCGAGGCCGATGCCGCACTCATAGCCCTTCTCGACCTGCGTGACGTCGTCCTTGAAGCGACGCAGCGAGGCGATCGAGCCGGTGTAGAGGATGACATCCTCGCGCAGCACGCGGGCGCGGAGGTTGCGCTTGATATAGCCCTCCACCACCAGGCAGCCGGCGGCCTTGCCGAACTTGCCGGCCTGGAAGACTTCGCGGATTTCGGCGCGGCCGACGACATTCTCGAAATATTCCGGCCCGAGCTTGCCCGCCATCCCGGCCTTCACCTCGTCGATCAGGTCGTAGATGATGTCGTAATATTTCAGCGGAACGCCGGCCTGGTGGGCGGATTCCCGGGCCTTGGCATTGGCGCGCACGTTGAAGCCGATGATGACCGCGCCCGAGGCACGGGCAAGCGTGACATCGGATTCGGTGATGGCGCCGACGCCGGAGTGCAGCACGCGGACCTTGATCTCGTCGGTCGACAGCTTGTTGAGCGCCGAGACGATGGCCTCGGTCGAGCCATGCACATCGGCCTTCACCACCACCGGGAACTCCATCGCCTTCTTCTCGGCAAGGCCTGCGAACATGGATTCGAGGCTGGCCGGTGCCGAGGTGGTGCGCTTGGTGAGCGCGACCTGCTGGCGGTAGGCCGCAACTTCGCGCGCCCGGGCTTCGGTTTCCACGACCGACAGCATGTCGCCGGCTTGCGGAACACCCGACAGACCGAGCACTTCCACCGGCACCGAGGGCCCCGCTTCCTTCACGGTCTGGCCCTTGTCGTTCACCAGTGCGCGGACCTTGCCCCATTCGGTGCCGACGACGAAGATGTCGCCGGTGCGCAGCGTGCCGCGCTTCACCAGCACGGTTGCAAGCGGTCCGCGGCCCTTGTCGAGCTTGGCTTCGACCACGGTTCCCTCGCCCATCCGGTCGGGATTGGCGGTGAGTTCCAGGATTTCAGCCTGCAGCAGGATCTTTTCGGCAAGCTCCTCGAGGCCGGTTCCCTTCAGCGCGGAGACCTCGACGTCCTGCACTTCGCCACCCATGGCTTCCACCTGGATGTCGTGCTGCAGTAGCTCGGTCCGGACGCGCTGTGCATCCGAGCCCGGCTTGTCCATCTTGTTGATGGCAACGATCATCGGTACGCCCGCTGCCTTCACATGGGCGATTGCCTCGATGGTCTGCGGCTTGATGCCATCGTCGCCAGCAACCACCAGCACGACGATGTCGGTGGCGTTGGCGCCGCGGGCGCGCATTTCCGAGAAGGCCTCGTGGCCCGGCGTGTCGAGGAAGCTGATCTGCTCGCCCGACTTCAGGGTCACCATATAGGCGCCGATGTGCTGGGTGATGCCCCCGGCTTCGCCGGCCACCACATCGGTGCCGCGCAGCGCATCCAGAAGCGAGGTCTTGCCATGGTCGACATGGCCCATGATCGTCACGACCGGCGGGCGCGACTGCAGGTCCTCGACCCGGTCTGCCTCGCCCTCGATGCCGATTTCCACGTCGCTGTCGGACACGCGCTTGATGATGTGGCCGAATTCGGTGACCAGCAGTTCGGCGGTGTCCTGGTCGATCGACGCATTGATGGTGGTGGGCATGCCCATCTTGAACAGGGTCTTCACCAGGTCTGCGCCGCGCTCGGCCATACGGTTGGCGAGCTCCTGCACCGTGATTACTTCGGGCACCTGCACCTCGCGCTGGGTGCGGGCCTGGGCAGCGGCGCCCCCGCCATGGGCGGATCGCTTCTGCTTTTCGCTGGCGCGGCGCAGCGAGGCAAGCGAGCGTGAGCGGGTGCCATCCTCGTCGCCCAGGGCACGGGTGATGGTGAGCTTGCCCGAACGGCGCTCGTCCTGGCGGCTGCGCGCTGGCAATCGTC
>JBGTBK010000056.1:0-11618 GCA_041749355.1 Sandaracinobacter sp.
CGCGGCCCGCGCCCTGGTGAATGCGGGCGGCCCCTGGGTGGAGCAGGTCGTGCGCGGCACGCTGCGGCTGGATTCGTCGGAACACGTGCGCCTCGTGCGCGGCAGCCACATCGTGACGAGGAGGCTCTACGATCACGACAATTGCTATTTCTTCCAGGGCGAATACGGCCGCATCATCTTCGCGATCACCTACGAGCAGGATTTCACCCTGATCGGCACCACCGATCAGGATCACACCCAGCCGCCGGGCGAGGCCGTCATCTGCACCGAGGCCGAGCAGGACTACCTCTGCGCATTCGCCTCGCGCTATTTCGCCGAACCCGTCACGCGGGCCGATATCGTCTGGACCTATTCCGGCGTGCGGCCGCTCTACGACGACGGCGCGAAATCCGCGACGGCGGCGACGCGGGACTATGTCCTTAGCCTTGATACCGCGGGCGCGCCGATTCTGAACGTGTTCGGGGGCAAGATCACGACGCACCGCCGCCTTGCCGAAGCGGCACTTGCCAAGCTTGCGCCGTTCTTTCCCCATGCGACCGGGCCGTGGACCGCGCGCGCCCCGCTGCCTGCTTTGCCCTATGCGCAGCGGGTGCAGAGCACAGGCGCTGGGCACGCCCGAGGCCTTTCCCGTGAAAGCCGCGAAACGCCCGCGTCCGCTGAAGCATGGAACGGCCTGGTGGGTCGAGCATGACGGCGAAGTCGCGCTTGTGCGACGGCCACCGCGCGGGCTGCTGGGCGGAATGATCGCCCTCCCTGCCTCGGGATGGACTCTGCAGGCCGGCATCGAACTGCCGTTCGAGGGGCCCTGGCAGCTCCTGCCGCAATCCGTTCGCCATGGCTTCACCCATTTCGAGCTGGATCTGCGGGTCGCCCGTCTGGACGCCGTCGAGAGGCCTTCGATGCTGGGCGGTCACGACATCATCTGGACAGCGCGCGAGGCCGTGGCAGATGCCGGCCTGCCGACCCTGTTCGCCCGCGCAGCAGCGCTCGCGCTTGTAAGCCCTCCCCTTTCGTCCGCCCGCATCCCGGAGACCGCATGACCATGCTCCCAACTCTCGGCTTCACCGGCTCGCCGCTCGACAAGGCCGATCACATGCGCCGCGACGCTGCCGCAATCCAGGCAGCCCGCATGCACCCGAGCGCGCGCTTCCTGATTCTCGACGATCTGAAGCCGCTGATGGCCGAGGGCGGCAGGGACCTGTTCTGGGCGCGGCGGAGCGAGTGTCCGCAAGGGCTGACCCTGTTCCTGGGGCTGAATGCCGACGGCGAGCCGCGCTTTGCAGTGGACGGCAAGCCCGACGACGACCTGCCAGCACGCGCAACCGACGCGAGGGCCGCCGGCGCAGTCCTTGCAGATTCGCGTGCTGCCATCATCGCCCAGGCTCGCTCGGTTCTGGATTGGCACCGCCGGCACGGCTTCTGCGCCGCCTGCGGCAGCCCGACCGAGGTGCAGAAGGCGGGCTACAGCCGACTGTGCACCAACTGTGGGGCCGAGCATTTCCCACGCGTCGACCCGGTTGTGATCATGCTGGCCGAAAAGGACGGGCTTGCGCTTGTGGGCCGGGGCCCACGCTTTCCGCCGGGCTTTTTCTCGGCGCTGGCCGGGTTCGTGGAGCCGGGCGAATCGCTGGAAGAGGCGGTCGCCCGCGAATTGCACGAGGAAGCGGGCATCCGGGTCCACTCGGTGCGCTATGGCGCAAGCCAGCCCTGGCCTTTCCCTTCGAGCCTCATGATGGGGGCGTTTGCGCAAGCTGAAGGCTATGAGTTGGCGCTCGACGAGACCGAGATTTCGGAAGCCCGCTGGGTCAGCCGCGAAGAGGTGCGGTCCGCCCTTTCTGGGAAGGCGGACTGGAACGCTCCGCCGCCGCTTGCGATCGCGCACTGGCTGCTTTCGACTTGGGCCGGGTCGGCGGAAGCCTGAGGGCACGGACCGGCAGGGCGAAGGGATCCGACTCGGGATCGTCCACGAACTCGACCAGTGGCCGGGTGCGGTCGAGCAGGCGGCTTGCGTCTTCGGGCGCCATCGGCCGGCCGAAATACCAGCCCTGCATCTGGCCGCAGCCAAGCCGTCGCATCGCTTCGAACTCGGCCCTTGTTTCGGTGCCCTCGGCAGTCGTTTCCATGCCCAGCCGCTCGGCAAGGGCGACGATGGCCTGGATGATGGCGGTCGATTCGCCTCCGTCGGCAGCACTTGCCTGCACGAAACTGCGGTCGATCTTGATCCGGCTGAAATGGATCTTCTGCAGGTAGCCGAGCGAGGAATAGCCGGTTCCGAAATCGTCGAGCGCGAAGGTGACGCCTGTTTCCTGCAGCTCGTCCAGCATCTTGGCCGTCTGTGCCCGCTCGTCGAGAAACAGGCTTTCGGTCAGTTCGAGCTCGAGGCGCTGCGGCGCCAGGTTCCAGCGGGCTAGCGTGAGGCGGATCGTTTCGACCAGCCTTGGATCATCGAACTGCAGGGGCGACAGGTTCACGGCGATCTTCACATGGTGCGGCCAACCGGAGGCCACCCGGCAGGCTTCGTTCAGCACCCAGTCGCCGATGCGCCCGATCAGCCCGGCCTCTTCGGCAATCGGGATGAACAGCGCGGGCGAGATCTCGCCACGGATGGGGTGTTTCCAGCGCAGCAGCGCTTCGAAACCGGCGACCCGTTCATCGAGGGCATCGACCACCGGCTGGAAGACCAGCCGCAACTGGTTCTGCTCGAGCGCGGATTTCAGGTCGAATTCGAGCGCGCGTCTGTCCTCGACTGCCTTGTGCATCGCCCGGTCATAGTGGCGAACCTTGCCGCGTCCCTTCCCCTTCACATCATAGAGGGCAAGGTCTGCCGCGCGCATCAGGGCCTCGACCGTTGCGCCATCGGCCGGACCGATGGCAAGCCCGACACTTGCGCCGATGGTCGCGCGCTTGTCGCCCAGCTGGTAGGGCAAGGAGAGCCGCGAGATCAGCGCTTCGCCGATGCGGATTGCTTCCTCCGGGGTGGTCTGGCGCAGCACGACCGCGAATTCGTCACCCCCGAGCCGCCCTGCCAGTCCGTAGCCGCCTGCCGTGTCGGCAACCAGATCGCGAAGGCGGACGGCGACTTCCTTCAGGAGCCGGTCCCCGGTGGCATGGCCGAGGCTGTCGTTCACGGCCTTGAACCTGTCGAGATCGACGAACAGCAGGCCGACATCGCCGGCGAGCAGGCCTTCGGCCAGCGCCTGGTGGATAACCGGCCGGTTCACAAGCCCAGTCAGCGCATCAAAAGTCGCAAGTTCGGCAATGCGTTGCGAGGCAAGATGGCGTTCCGTCACGTCGGAGCCGACGCCGCGGTAGCCGGTTAGCGTGCCATCGGCACTGAAGGTCGGCGTGCCGGAAAGTGACCACCAGCGGATGTCACCGCCAACATCGACTGCCACGACCTGGTCGCGATAGGGGATGCCCTTCGAGGTGATGTCGAGCATCATCTCACGCTGGACCGGATCGTGCAGCCGCTCTGCCCAGCTGGTTCCGATGACCTGGTCTATCCTGGCCCCGGTTGCTTCGGCAAAGCGCGTCGAAACGAAGGTCACCCGGCCATTGGCATCGAATTCGAACAGCCATTCGGCCCCGTGCGTGTCATATTCGTTCAGCAGCAGCCGGACGACCTCTTCCTGGTCCCGCAACTGACGGTCTGTCCGCAGCCGCACCAGAAAGGCGATCGCACTGAGGATGTTGCCGCGCAGCAGAAGAAGAACGAAGCCGGCCAGCAGGAACTCGGACATCCATTTGGTTCCGCCATCCTTCACGAACAATCCGAACAGCAGGCCGAGCACGACCGGACCAACCATTGCAAAGGTGCCCAGCGGGAAGACGGCCGTGGGGATTGCCATGGTGACGATCGTCGCAAGGCCAAGCGCAAGCACATAGCCTGCCTCCTCCGGCGTCGAGATCGGAATCAGGACCGCGAACATCAGCGCCCAGGCGAAACCGCCCACTGCCTGTTCGAACAGCAGCCGGCGCAGGAACTGCGGCGTGGGTTCGGTCTTGAGGCCCCGGATCCGCCGCAGGGCCTCCCGCGAGACCCAGAGCAGGGTCAGGCCGATCTGTGTCGACAGCCAGAGCGCAAAAACGATCAGGGGCATCCGGTCGGAATAGGCCAGCACGACCATTGCGCTGTTCAGCGTCATGACCAGCAGAAGCAGCGGCATGTAGCGGGCCATGAAGACGAGCTGGCGGAAACGGACGTGCCGCCAGAACGGGTCGTCCGGAGGCCCGAACGTCAAGAGGTCGCGCCAGCCGAACGCCTGCTTGTCCGACTCCGGCGGCTTGAACAGGTAACTCATCTGCTCATCCCTGACACCTGCCCGACCTGTCGGTCCTCGACACATTCGAACCCTGCGGCGTGCAACCCGCACATGGGCTGCAGACCTGTCACGGCAGAAGGGCGCTTGGCTTAAGGGGCCGCAATCTCGGGCGGAACCATCGGATAGCTGCCGAGCAGGCGGACCCATTTCGAATGGAACGCCAGCTCGTCGAGCGCGCGGGCAACCCCGCTGTCGCTCGGCCGTCCCTCGATATCGATCAGGAACTCGGCAGCAACGAAGGCACCACCCCGCAGATGGCTTTCGAGGCGCGTGAGGTTGACGCCATTGGTCGCGAATCCGCCAAGCGCCTTGAACAGCGCTGCCGGTGCATTCTTCACCTCGAACAGCAGGGTCGTCTTGAACCGGCCGTCGAGGTGGGACACCTCGCGAGGGGTGCGCGAAAGGAGTAGGAAGCGGGTGCGATTGTGGTCGGAATCCTGGAATCCGTCGATCAGCAACGCATTGCCGTAAAGCTCGCCGGCGAGCCTGGATGCGATTGCGGCGACCCGCACATCGCCGCTGCTTGCAACAGCTGCGGCAGCGGACGCGGTGTCGGCGTAGCTGGTTTGCACGAGGCCGAGTTCGCGGCTGCGCTTGCGGCACTGGCCCAGCGCCTGGGGGTGCGAAATCACCTCCTTCACGTCGGACAGGCGGGCGCCTGGCGCGCCGAGCAGGCAATGCTCCACTTTCACATAATGTTCGCCGATCACCGAGAGGCCTGATTCGGGGAGCAGGAAGTGCACATCGGCAACCCGGCCATGCGAGCTGTTCTCGACAGGGATCGCCGCAAGCCCCGCCCGGCCTTCCGCCACGGCGACCAGCGCGTCCTCGAAACCGTGGCAGGGAAGCGGCAGCGCATCGAGATAGGTTTCGCGGATCGCCTGGTGCGAGAAGGCACCGGGCGCCCCCTGGAACGAAACGGCGCGCTCGGGGTCGGCTGCGGCGCGCAGGCGCATCTCGTCCACAAGCTTCTGGGCGATCGGGGGATAGCTTTGCATCGCGGCAGCGCTTGCCCGTTCGGCGGGCCGGCCGTCAACTGCGAGGGGCTGCCAGTGGGCCGGGGGCCACATCGTGGCAGGCGTGACATTGTGGCAAAGTGCACGGCCTGGCCACCATTGCCAAGCCGGGCCGCGCTTCCTATTGAGCGCCGGAATGAGCAGTGCCAATTGGCGCTGCTCTGCAACCATGTGTATGCCCGGTGGGCCGCGCGCCAGATGGCCGTGTGTCTGCACGGTTCATGCACGTTTTCGGAGATCAGGTCAGGTGGACAGCTACGAGTGGAACAAGATTGCCGGCTGGGTGCTGGCGGCGGCCATTTCGGTGCTTGGCCTCTCCATCCTGACGGGATATCTCTTCCCGGTCCATCTGCCTGAAAAGCCTGCCTATGTTGTGCAGGGCGTCGAGGCTGAAGGTGCTGCGCCCGGCGCTGCTGCCGAAGCGGAAAAGCCGATCGAATTCTATCTCGCCTCGGCCGACATCGCCAAGGGTGAAGCCCAATTCAAGAAATGTGCGTCTTGCCACTCGATCGAAAAGGGCGGCGCGCAGGGCATTGGTCCGAACCTCTATGGCGTGGTTGGTGAGAAGCATGGCCACATCGCAGGCTTCGGCTATTCAGACGCGATGAAGGCAACCGGCGACAAGGTGTGGGATTGGCAGGGTCTGTCGGCGTGGCTCTCCAATCCGAAGAAATATATTCCCGGCAACAAGATGAGCTTCGCCGGCATCGGCAAGCCCGAGGACCGGGCCAATCTGATCGCCTATCTGAACAGCAAGGACGACAGCCCGCTGCCGATGCCGGCGGCGCCCGCCGAAACGGTTGCCGCGCCCGCGGATGGAGCAGCCCCTGCTGCCTGACGCCTGCCGGGGCAGCTTGCCTGCCCTGCAGGACTGGGCGGGTGCGCCAATCAGTGCCCTGTTCGCCCTTGTACGGCCTCGCTAGGCTTCGATCATGTTCGTGCCGCGCTGCCTGACCGCGCTCTTCCTGTCTGCGTCGCTTGTCGCCTGTAGCTCGGGCAGCGGCACTTCCCCCTCTGGTGGATCGGGCGCGGGCGGCGGCAGCACGGGGTCGGGCACGACAGCCCCCCCTGCGGGGACCGACTGTTCGCTTCGCGCCCGCCAGACCTGGGCGGCCCAGCAGCTGGACGAATGGTATCTGTTCCCGGAAACCCTGCCAGCCGCGCGGGACCCGGCAGCCCATGACAGCGTCCAGGCCTATCTGGATGCGCTGACGGCAACAGCCCGCGCGCAGGGCAAGGACCGCTTCTTCACCTACATCACCTCGATCGCGGAAGAAGATGCTTTCTTCAGCTCCGGGCAGACCGCAGCCTTCGGAATCCGCATCCAGACCGACAGCCTTGCCCGCCGCGTTCTGGTGGCAGATGCCTATGAAGGCGCGCCGGCCCTTGCAGCCGGGATCGACCGGGGAGCGGAAATCCTTGCCATCGGCACCAACGCTGCAACGCTTCGCCCGGTTGCCGACATCATCGCAGCCGACGGGCCGGCCGGCGTGTCGGACGCGTTCGGCCCCTCGACTGTCGGCACGACCCGGGCGCTGGAAATACAGGATGCCAATGGCCGGCGAACCATCACGATCAGCAAGGCCAACTTCAATATTGAGCCAGTCTCGCCGCGCTACGGGGTGCAGCTGCTGAACGATGGCGACCGCCGGGTGGGCTATCTCAACATGCGCACCTTCATCGACACGTCCGACGGCCAGTTGCGCAGCGCCTTTGCAACCTTCCGGGCGCAGGGCATCACCGACTTCATCATCGACTTCCGCTACAATGGCGGCGGGCTTGTCGACATCGCCCAGCTGATGGGCGACCTGCTGGGCGAAGACCGGGCGAGCGGCGACGTCTTCAGCCTCATCGCGTATCGCCCCTCCAAGGCCCAGTTCGACGAGACTCGCCGATTCCAGCGGCAGCCGCAGTCGGTGGCGCCGGTGCGCATCGCCTTCATCACCACTTCGGCAAGTGCATCGGCCAGCGAGATGGTCATCAACGGGATGCAGCCCTGGCTTCGCGACCAGCTGATCCTTGTCGGTTCGAACAGTTTCGGCAAGCCGGTTGGCCAGATTGCGCGCGACCGTTCCGCTTGCGACGACCGGCTGCGCGTGGTCGCCTTCGCCACGAGGAATGCCGACCGGCAAGGCGAGTATTTCAACGGGCTTGCAACCACCGTTGCCCGCAGCTGCTCTGCCCAGGACGAGATTGCCCGGCCGATGGGCGACCCGCAGGAAGCCTCCACCCGGGCGGCCCTCGATGCGCTTGGCGGCGCCAGCTGCACGGCGATCGGTGCCCTTTCGACCGCCCAGTCCGCGCGCCAATCCGGTGGAAGGCGCGAACTGCTCCTTCGCCAGCAGCTGGGCGTGATCGACAGGGAAGTTCCGGGAACCTTCTAGCGCCCGGCGCAGGACCTAGTTCGCCTGCAAGGCCTCGGCCGGTGCGCCATATTCGCAGACATGAGCCCAGGCCTCTTCGGCGGTTTCGACGAAGTGGAACAGCTTGAGGTCTGCGGGCGCAATCACGCCTTCGTCGGCCAGCGCTGCAAAATCCACCACCCGCTCCCAGAAGGCACGCCCGAACAGCAGAATGGGGATCGGCGCCATCTTGCCGGTCTGCACCAGCGTCAGCAGCTCGAACAGCTCGTCGAACGTGCCGAACCCGCCGGGGAACACGGCAACCGCCCGCGCCCGCATCAGGAAGTGCATCTTGCGAAGCGCGAAATAGTGGAACTGGAAGGACAGGCCAGGCGTGACAAAGGCGTTTGGCAGCTGCTCGTGCGGCAGCACGACATTCAGTCCGACCGATATGCCGCCGGCCTCGTGCGCGCCGCGGTTGGCGGCTTCCATGATCGAGGGGCCGCCGCCCGAGCAGACGACATAATGGCGGTCCTGCCCGTCGGCGCAGGGCTGGCACGAGGCCATTGCCGCGAGCTTGCGGGCTTCCTCGTAATAGCGGGCCTTTTCGGCAAGGCGCGCGACCACCGCGCGACGCTCTGGCGAATCGGCTTCCGCTTCCAGTGATGCCACCTGTTCGGGGGCAGGAATCCGCGCAGAGCCATAGAAGACGAAGGTGGAGGCAATGCCAGCCTCGGTCAGCAGCAATTCGGGCTTCAGCAGCTCCAGCTGGAAGCGCACGGGGCGCAACTCGTCCCGCAGCAGGAAGTCATTGTCCTGGAAAGCGAGTCGATAGGCCGGATGCTCGGTCTGGGCTGTGGGTGTGGGGTGGGCCGCGAAATCCGCTTCGCTGGCGGCCGGCTTGAACGGCCGGTGCGTTTTCTGATCGGTCATTTCACCAGCCTTACCGGGCTTTTGCGACGGATTCCATCACAAGCCCGCCGCTTTTCCGGTCCGATTGTCGCCGAGAATACACTTGACCCGACACATTTCGCCACTAGACGCGGTTGCGGGCCACGCCGTCCCAACGCGGCGCGCGCTCTCTGTGAGGAGAGAATATGACTGCCAAGCCAACCGTGCGCCCTGCGCGCGCGCATTTTTCGTCCGGCCCTTGCGCCAAGCGCCCCGGCTACGATCTCGCAAACCTTCCAACCGACAGCCTTGGTCGCTCGCACCGCGCCAAGATCGGAAAGTCGCGCCTGAAGGAGGCGATCGACCGCACCCGGGCGGTGCTGCAGGTGCCGGATACCCACCGGATCGGGATCGTCCCCGCGTCCGACACCGGCGCCTATGAAATGGCGATGTGGACCCTGCTGGGCGCCCGCCCGGTCACCGCGATTGCCTGGGAGAGCTTCGGCGAGGGCTGGGTGACCGACGCGGTGAAGCAGCTGAAGCTGAACCCCACCGTCCTCAAGGCCGACTATGGTGTGCTGCCCGACCTCTCCACGGTCGACCAGGCCTCCGACATACTGTTCACCTGGAACGGCACCACGTCCGGCGTTCGCGTGTCCGATGGCGACTGGATTTCCGACAGCCGCGAGGGTCTGACGCTGTGCGACGCAACTAGCGCCGCCTTTGCGCAAGCCTTGCCGTTCGAGAAGCTCGATGTCGTCACCTTCTCCTGGCAGAAGGTGCTGGGCGGCGAAGGCGCGCACGGCATCCTGATCCTGGGCCCCCGAGCGGTCGAACGTCTGGAAAGCCACACGCCGGCCTGGCCGCTGCCGAAGATCTTCCGCATGACCAAGGGCGGCAAGCTGATCGAGGGCATCTTCGAGGGCGAGACGATCAACACGCCTTCGATGCTGGCGGTCGAGGATTATCTCGACGCGCTGCGCTGGGCCGAATCGATCGGCGGGCTCCCTGCCCTGCTGGCCCGCGCCGATGCCAATGCCGCCGCGCTCAACGCCTGGGTGGATCGCACGCCGTGGGCGACGAACCTGGCGGTCGATCCAGCCACCCGCTCCAACACCTCGGTGTGCGTGAAGATCGACGGGCCTGCCGATCTGCCGAAGGCGATGGCCTCCCTTCTGGAGAAGGAGGGCGTCGCCTTCGACATCAACGGCTACCGCGATGCGCCGCCCTCGCTTCGGATCTGGTGCGGCGCCACCGTCGACACTGCCGACATCGAGGCGCTGATCCCCTGGCTCGACTGGGCCTACACACAAGCGAAGGGGGCCTGAAACATGCCCAAGGTACTGATTTCCGACAAGATGTCGCCCAAGGCCGCCGAGATTTTCCGCGCCCGCGGGATCGGGGTGGACGAAAAGCCCGGCCTGACCAAGGACGAGCTGCTTGCCATCATCGGCAACTATGACGGCCTCGCCATCCGCTCGGCCACCAAGGCGACCGCACCCATTCTTGCTGCTGCCACCAACCTGAAGGTGATCGGCCGCGCCGGCATCGGGGTCGACAATGTCGACGTGCCGGCGGCCACCGCGCGCGGCATCGTGGTGATGAACACGCCCTTCGGCAACAGCATCACCACCGCCGAACATGCGATCGCGATGATGTTCGCGCTGGCCCGCCAGCTGCCCGAGGCGGACGCCTCCACCCAGGCCGGCAAGTGGGAAAAGAACCGCTTCATGGGGGTCGAGGTCACCTCCAAGATCCTCGGCCTGATCGGTTGCGGGAACATCGGCAGCATCGTTGCCGACCGGGCGCTGGGGCTGAAGATGAAGGTGGTTGCCTTCGATCCCTTCCTGACGCCCGAGCGGGCCAAGGATCTGGGCGTCGAGAAGGTCACGCTGGACGAGCTGCTGGCCAAGGCGGACTTCATCACGCTGCACACGCCGCTGACGGACAGCACCCGCAACATCCTTTCGGCTGAAAATTTGGCCAAGACGAAGAAGGGCGTGCGCATCATCAACTGTGCGCGCGGTGGCCTTGTCGACGAAGTCGCACTGAAGGCGGGGTTGGATTCGGGCCATATCGGCGGCGCGGCGCTCGACGTGTTCCTGGAAGAGCCAGCGACCGACAGCCCGCTGTTCGGCACGCCCAACTTCATCTCCACGCCGCACCTTGGTGCCTCGACCGACGAGGCGCAGGTGAATGTGGCGATCCAGGTGGCCGAGCAGATGTCGGACTTCCTGCTGACCGGCGGTGTCACCAACGCGCTCAACATGCCAAGCCTTTCGGCCGAGGATGCCCCCAAGTTGAAGCCTTACATGGCTCTTGCCGAGCATCTGGGGCAACTGGTCGGCCAGCTGGAGAGCGACGAGTTGCGCAGCGTGACGGTCGAGGTGGAAGGCGCTGCCGCCCAGCTCAACATCAAGCCGATCACCGGCGCGGTGCTAGCCGGCCTGATGCGCACCTTCTCCGACACGGTGAACATGGTGAACGCGCCGACCATGGCGCGCGACCGCAACATCGAGGTCGCCGAAGTGCGGCACGAGCGCGACACCGACTACCAGACACTGGTGCGCGTGCGCGTGAAGACGGCGAACGGCGAGCGGTCTGTTGCCGGAACGCTGTTCGGGGCGGCGCAGCCGCGGCTTGTCGAGATATTCGGGATCAAGGTGGAAGCCGATTTCGCGCCGCGCATGCTGTTCATCATCAA
The DNA here is from genome assembly GCA_041749355.1 of Sandaracinobacter sp. Classification (GTDB taxonomy): domain Bacteria; phylum Pseudomonadota; class Alphaproteobacteria; order Sphingomonadales; family Sphingomonadaceae; genus Sandaracinobacteroides. The sequence goes on from JBGTBK010000056.1 coordinate 11,276, forward strand.
CGAGGACAAGCCCGGGTTCATCGGGCGCCTGGGCACCCGTCTGGGTGAGGCCGGCGTCAACATCGGCACATTCCACCTCGGCCGTCGCGACGCGGGCGCGGAAGCGATCCTTCTGTTGTCGGTCGACGAAGCCGTTGACGAGCCGACCCTGTGGGACATCTGCCGCCTGCCCGGCGTGAAGACAGTGAAGGCGCTGAAGTTCGGGTGAGCGGCGCCGACCAACAGGCATCGGGGCGGGGAGCGCTGCTCCCCTCGGGCTTCCGCGACCGACTACCCCCGGCCGCGGAAGCCTCCTCGCAGCTTGTCCGCAGCGTGGTCGATGCCTTTGCGGCGCGCGGCTACG
>JBGTBK010000057.1:0-1841 GCA_041749355.1 Sandaracinobacter sp.
ACGGGGCGGCGCACTGGCGCCGGCGCGCGGTCGCGCTTGCGAACCCTGTGGCTTCGGGGTCTTGTTCGCTCACGGGCGAAGGCCTCCGCAGGGGGCGCGGCGCTGGCGGCTGACCCTCCAAAGCGGGGGCTTTCACTGCCCGCCACAGCGCCTATCCAGATCCTCCTGCGGCAGGAGAGCGCAATGAACCACAGGCCGGATTTCAGCGGGGCAACCGTCCTTGTGGTCGGCGGCAGCAGCGGCATCGGCAACGGCATCGCGCAGGCCTTTCGCGCCCAGGGCGCAACGGTCCACGTCTGGGGCACACGCGAAACCGCAGCCGACTATGCCGGCACCGAAGGCTCCGACCTCGAAGGGCTGCACTACGCAAGGGTCGATGTCGCCGATTTCGGCGCGATTGCAGCCCAGCCAGTCCCCTTCGACAAGCTCGACGTGCTGGTGCTCTCCCAAGGCATGGTGCTCTACCGCCGCGCCGAATTCCAGACTGCGGGTTTCCGACAGGTGGTCGACGTCAATCTCAACAGCCTGATGGCCTGCGCCGAGACGTTTCAGCCCCATCTGGCAGCCGCCAGGGGAAGTCTGCTGATCGTCAGCTCAACCGCCGCCTTCCACGCCACCAAGGGCAACCCCGCCTATGGCGCCTCCAAGACCGGCGCCATGGGCCTCACCCGCACATTGGGCCAGGCCTGGGCGCCACTCGGCATCCGCGTGAACGGAATTGCGCCGGGAATGGTGCCCACCAAGATGACCGAGGTGACGGTGAAGAACCCCGCCCGCGCCGAGGCCACGATCCAGCGAATCCCGCTCGGCCGCTTCGGAAGCCCGGAGGACATGGCCGGCGTCGCCCTGTTCCTCGCCTCGCCCATGGCCGCCTATGTCGTCGGCCAGACCATCGTCGTCGACGGCGGGCTGACGCTTTAGCCCTGGTGCGGCCGGTCCAGCCCCAGGGCCTCCCGCGCTTCCTCCTTGTCGCGGTCGCGCAGCGCCAGCGCGGCAAGGAAGGCGGCATCCGACAACAGCTCCAGCCCCAGCACGACGCCAAGGAACCCGGCCGACACGCTGGACCAGGCCAGCAGCGTGATCAGGCCCATCAGCACCGAAAGCCCGCCCGAGCCCAGCAGGATCAGGAAATAGCGCGAACGCCGCACGCCAGCTGCCATCAGAAGCTTGGCGATGCCGCCGCCCACCAGCACAAGCGCGAACAGGAAGGCGAGCCCCACGGGCCCCACCCGGGTCGGGTCGCCCAGCTTCAGCGACAGCCCGGCATAGACCAGCAGCACGCCCACCATGCCCGGAAGAACCATCGACAGCGGACGAAGCCGCGACCTGAGCAGCAGCGCCAGCAGATAGATGGCGCCGGCCCCCACCAGCAGCCAGGGGATGATGCCGGCCACCAGCGTCGTCACCGTGACGGGGTTGAACAGGATATAGAGACCAATGGCCGCAAGCACGCCCGCAAGCACGGTCTGCACGTTCCAGTTCATGCCCATCTCCCATTCAGCGGCACCACCGTGGCGCGCCATGCCGCACATGACAAGCCCGTCTCGATCCAGTCGAACAGCAGAGCGAGGTCCAGCAGACAGCTCGCCGCCTTGGGGCGGCAATCAGCCCAGAGCCGGGGCAGTCCTCACATCGGCCAGCGCAGGATGGCCGCAACCGGGCTGTCCGTCGGCAGATCGGCCGCCCGCACCGCAAGCACCCGGGCGCCGGTCAGAAGCGAACGGCGCGCGATCTCGTCGACCACGCCATAGCTCGCTGCATCCTCCGCCTCTGCAAAGCTGACAGCGCCGCTCGTCTCGTCGACCAGCCCGGGCACGGTGCGATCGATGTCGACCAGCAGG
>JBGTBK010000058.1:0-2869 GCA_041749355.1 Sandaracinobacter sp.
CCGCGCCCGCGAGACCCTCGCCGCAACCGCAACCCGCTATCTCGACGGCCTCGCCGCAATCCCCGAAGCACCCGCAGATGTCCGCCGCGAAGCCGGCCTCGGCTATCTACGCCTCGCCAGGGTGAAGGGCGGAAGCACAGCCGCCTCGCTCGGCCGCCACGAGGAAGCCAACGCCCTTCTCGCCAAGGCCTCCGCCCTGCTCGAGCCTGCCGACGGCAAGCTCCCCACCGACGCCGCAGGCGCGCAAGCGCTCGCCGAGCTCTGGGTCGAGAAGGCCGGAGTCGATCTCTACAACAACATGGAAAGCGCCCGCGCCCGCCAGTTCGGCGAGAAGGCCGAAGCGCTCACCCGCCCCTACGCCCGCGCGAACCCGGCGCTCGCAGCCCTCCACGCAAGCGCAATCCAGGTGCAGGGCGACAGCTGGGGCTGGGACGACGACTATGGAAAGGCCCTCCCGCAGTTCGAGCGCGCCACGTCCTTCCTCGCAAGCCTGCCGCCTGCCCAGCAGGCCAGCCCCGAGATCCTCGCAATCCGCGGGCCGATCCTGCGCCTGCAGGCCGAAGCCCAGCACAAGCAGAAGCAGAAAGACGCCGCCCGCGCCTCCAACGACGCTGCAATCGCTGCCAACCGCGCCCTCGTCGCGGTCGACCCGTCCGACCCATCCGCCACCCGCAAGCTGGTCGTGTCGCTCTGGTACGCGGCCGTCGTGCACCGCAGCAACATGCGGGACCCGCAGGCAAGGGCCGCAATCGACGAGGCGCTTGCGCTGGCGCGCGGCAAGGTGCAGCGCGATCCGTCCGACCTCGGCGCTGCCAAGCTGCTCGCCCTCGTGCTGGAGGTGAAAGCGCAGACGCTGGCCGATGCGGGGCGCGGGGCCGAGACAATCACTGCCACCGACGAGTTGCTGGCCATCCATTCGAGGCTGGTAAAGGAAGGCGGCAACACGCCCGGCGCACTCCGATCGATGACAGCCGCAATCCGGACCCGCGGCGGCGACTTCTACAATCTGGGTGACATCGCCAACGCCTGCCGCATGTGGCGTTGGGCAGACGCAAACTACAAGCTGCTGGACCAGCGCGGCGAACTCGCGGAGCTCGACCGCGCCAACGGATGGCCCGAAATCCGCAAGCTGGTCGAGGATGTCTGCGTGAAGGGCCTGAAGGCGCAACTCTGACGCCCCGCCTTCACCCGAAGGCGCGAACCGGTTAGGCCACAGGCCATGCCCCCGCACCCAGCCCCCATCTATGCCCTCTCCTCCGGTCTGCCGCCCTGCGGAGTCGCCGTGATCCGGATCAGCGGCGCGGGCAGCTTCGACATCGTCGGCGGCCTGCTGGCCGGCCAACCCCTGCCCCCGCCACGCCAGGCCGGCTTGCGCCGGTTGGTCCGCCCGGCCGATGGCGCACTGCTGGACGAGGCCCTTGTCCTCGCCTTCAAGGCCCCGGCAAGCTTCACCGGCGAGGATGTGGTGGAACTCCACTGCCACGGCAGCATCGCCGTCGTCGCGGCCGTGCAGTCCACGCTCGCAGCTCTTGGCGCCCGGCCGGCAGAACCCGGCGAATTCACCCGCCGCGCCTTCGAATCCGGACGGCTCGATCTCACCCAGGCCGAAGCCCTGTCGGATCTGATCGTGGCCGAGACGGAAAGCCAGCGCGATCAAGCCCTTGCCCAGGCCGGTGGACGGCTTCGGTCATTGGCGGAAGGCTGGCGCGAATCCCTCATCCACATCATCGCAGACCTCGAAGCCGACCTCGACTTCTCCGATGAAGGCGATGTCACCGACCATGGACCCGCGCGCCATTCGGCACCCTTGCAGCAACTTGCCGCCGACATGGCAGCAGCCCTTGCAACCGCCGCTGTTGCCGAACGCATACGCCAAGGCCTCACCATCGCGATCGTCGGACCCCCGAATGCCGGAAAGTCCAGCCTTCTGAATGCCTTGGTCGGGCGGGATGCGGCAATCGTCACCCCCGTCGCCGGCACCACCCGCGATGTCATCGAGGTTCATCTCGATCTCGGCGGGCGCGCAGCAGTCCTGCTCGACACCGCCGGCCTGCGCGAAACGAACGACCCGGTGGAGGCCGAAGGGATCGCCCGCGCCCGCGCCCGCGCAGCCACGGCCGACCTGGTGCTCGACCTCGGGCCAGGCGGCACCATCGTCAACCGAATCGACGAAACGGGGCAAGCGCCAGGCCTGCACGATGGCCGGCTGTTCCTGTCGGCCCGCACCGGCGCCGGGCTGGCCGAACTGGAACACTGGTTGGCAGACTGGGCACGGGCACAGATTCCGTCGGGAGAACAACCGGTTGTCACCACGGATCGCCAGCACCGGTTGCTCAGCGCAACGCTCAACTCTGTCCGCGAAGCCCTTGATCTGGCAGACCCGGTGCTCGCGGCCGAGGCTCTTCGCGCAGCAGCCGTCTCGCTCGGCAGGCTGACGGGCCAGATCGACCCAGAGGCCATCCTTGGTGCCATCTTCAGCCGCTTTTGTATTGGAAAATAGAGACTTATCGCAATTGTTCCACGTGGAACATCATGCTATAGGCCTATCATCATGACCTCATTCGACGTGATCATCATCGGCGCCGGCCACGCCGGGTGCGAGGCGGCCTGTGCCGCTGCCCGTGTCGGCGCGCGTGTCCTGCTCGTCACCTTCAGCCGCGACAACGTCGGGCAGATGAGCTGCAATCCGGCAATCGGCGGGCTCGGCAAGGGCCATCTTGTTCGCGAAATCGACGCGCTTGACGGGATCATGGGCCGCGCGGCCGACCTTGGCGGGATTCAGTTCCGCATGCTCAACCGGCGCAAGGGCCCGGCAGTGCGCGGGCCGCGAACACAGGCGGATCGCAAGCTTTACCGGCAGGCGGTTCAA
>JBGTBK010000059.1:0-4964 GCA_041749355.1 Sandaracinobacter sp.
GCGCCCTCGGTCGGCGATCCGGCCCGCCGTCGGCGCGAGGCTGCCGCCCAGCTGGCCGGCGGAGTCGCAACCCTGCTGATCCTGCACGCGCTTCTGAAAAGGTCTGACGATCAGGCCTAGTGGCCAGCCCGGGGTCGACGAACCGTCCACCCGCTTCGTCGAAACCGGCTTGACCTTTACACCCGGGCACCCGACCTCGCAGAGCATGCCAATGGTCCTTGCGCGTGCCGGTCCTTTTGCCCTGCTGCTTCTGGCGGCCTGTGACCTTTCCTCAGCTGCCCAGCCAGCCGAGGCGGTTGCGAGTCAGCCGGCGAAGGTTCCGCTTGGCCCGCTGTTCCCGCCACCCGATCGGCCAGTCGCCGACATCGTGTCGGCTGCCTGGTCGGATGAGGCCTCGCGCGACAATGGCGGAGAAGCTGTCGAGCTGTTCCGTCGCCTCGGCGTGGCCCCAGGCCTCTCGATTGCCGACATCGGCGCCGGATCGGGCTATTACACCAGCCGGCTGGCGCCGGCTGTCGGGCCCGAAGGCCGGGTCTATGCCAACGACATCATCCCGGATTACCTCAGCCGCCTGCGTCGCCGGATCGAGCAGGAGGGCCATGCCAATGTCAGCTTCGTGCTCGGCGACGCCGGGAACGCGAACCTGCCCCCCGCCAGTGTCGACATCGCGCTCATGGTGCACATGTACCACGAGATTTCTGACCCGTTCGGCCTGCTCTGGCACCTGCACGAGGATCTGAAGCCCGGCGGGCGGGTCGCGATCATCGATGCCGACCGTCCGACCGCCCGGCATGGAACCCCGCCCGATCTGCTCACCTGCGAACTGGCGGCCGCCGGCTTCCGCAGGCAGTCGTTCGACCGGCTGGGCAATGGCAGCTATCTTGCTGTTTTTGCGCCTGTTGCCCGCCCCGAGCCAGCGGCCATCAAGCCCTGCAAGGCGGGCTGAATCGTCAGCCCTGCAGCCGGGCGATGATTGCGTCCAGCTGGTCCAGGTCCGAGAATTTCAGCGTCACCGATCCCTTGCGCCCCTTGGCCTCGATCGCGACCTGCAGCCCCAGGGAGTCCGACAGCTGGGCCTCGATTGCATCCAGCTCCGGATCACGCCGGCTGTTCGCTGGCGCCTTCGGCTTGGGCTTTCCATGGCTCTTGCGCGCCGCCTCTTCGGCCTGGCGGACGTTAAGTCCGTGTGCTGCAATCTCTTTTGCCAAGGCGCTTGGATCTTTCGCCTGCAGCACCGCCTTGGCATGGCCAAGCGACAGCAGGCCCATCTTCACCAGCGTCTGAACATCCTCGGGTAGGTCCTGAAGGCGCAGCAGGTTCGCGACATGGCTGCGGGCCTTGCCAGTGACCGCTGCGACCATGTCCTGGGTATGCCCAAAATCCTTGATAAGTCTTTGATATCCCTGCGATTCTTCAATCGGATTCAGGTCTGCCCGCTGCACATTCTCGATAATCGCGGCTTCGTAGCCGTCGATGTCCGAAAGCGATCGCACGATGACCGGGATCTCGTGCAACCCGGCCATCTGCGATGCCCGCCAGCGCCGTTCGCCAGCCACGATCTCGTAGCGGCCGTCTTCGGCTGGGCGAACCAGGATGGGTTGCAGCACACCCTTGATCCGGATCGAATCCGCAAGTTCCGCCATCGCCACTTCGTCGAACGTGCGACGCGGCTGGGACGGGTTGGGTGTGATGGAGGCGATCGGCAACATGCCGGGCGATCGGCTTTCGGGCACCTCGGTCGAGGGCGCTGACTCCATTTCGTCCAGCAGGGCCGACAGGCCCCGGCCCAGTCCGCTGCGTTTGGCCGTCATCCTGTTTCTCCTCCCTTTCAGGCCGCCTTTGCGGCGGCTCCGTCGATCATTTCCCGGGCAAGCGCCATATAGGCTTCCGAACCCGGGCAGCGCACATCATAGAGCAGCGCCGGAAGGCCGTGGCTTGGCGCTTCCGACAGGCGGACGTTGCGCGGAATCATTGTCTCGTACACCCGCGCGCCCAGTGCCGCGCGAACATCTGCTGCAACCAGGTCCGACAGGCGGTTGCGGCGGTCGTGCATGGTCAGAACCACGCCTTCGATGTCGAGCCGCGGGTTCTGCCGGGCGCGGACCTGCTCGATGGTCTTCAGCAACTGCGAAAGGCCCTCCATGGCGTAGAATTCGGTCTGCAGCGGAATCAGGACTCCGTCGGCTGCGACGAGGGCGTTCAGCGTGAGCAGGGAAAGCGATGGCGGGCAGTCGATGAAGACATAGTCGGCCGGCGGCAGCTTCTGGATGGCTGCCTTCAACCGGCCTGCGGCATTGGGTTCGCCCGACAGTTCGATTTCGGCCGCCGCAAGACCCTCAACGGCAGGCACCACGCGAAGGCCGGGGACGATCGTTTCCTGGGCGGCGGTGGTTGCGAGGTCGGGGTCAAACAACATCTCGTAGCTTGATGGGCTGCGTTGATCGCGCAGGATTCCGAATCCGGTGGAGGCATTTCCCTGGGGATCGAAATCGACAAGGATGACGCGCGAGCCGATTGCGGCAAGCGCGGTCGCAAGGTTGACGGCGGTCGTTGTCTTGCCAACCCCGCCCTTCTGATTGGCAACGGCCAAGGTTCGCATCACAGCCTCTTCAGATTGCGGGCGACGAGAATCCGTGCGTCCGGATCCGTCTTACTCGGAAATGTGTCGAGATCGAAGAGAAAGCGGGCTTCGGCGGCTTCGACTTCCTCTCCCCAGCGCCGACCCTTGGGGAACAGGTAGGTGCCGCCCGGGCGGACGTGGCGGATGGCCCAGTCGAACAGGGTTTCAAGCGGGGCAGCAGCGCGGGCAGTTGCGATATCGACTCCCAGTGTCGGCAGTTGTTCGACCCGGGCGTTCAGGATGGTCACGTTGCTGAGGCCGAGTTCGTCGCGGACGGCTTCGAGGAAGCGGCACTTCTTTGCCACCGAATCGACGACGACGAACCGGCCCCAGCCCATTGCGGCCAGCACCAGTCCCGGAAAGCCCCCGCCGGCGCCCATATCGAGCCAGCTCTTGCCCTGCGGAACATGGGCTGTGAGCTGGGCCGAATCGGCGAAGTGCCGTTCCCAGACATTGGCAAGCGTTGCCGGCCCGACGAGATTCATCCGGCTTTGCCAGTCGATCAGAAGCGTCTCGTAGCGGCGCAGCGCATCGATTGTTCCACGTGGAACATTGAACGTTTCTGCAAAGGAATCCGGGCCCATGACTCCAAGTGACGCATCTGCGGGACGTGGCAAAGCGGTTTCGCCAAGCCATCCACAACTATTCGGTCAGGAGTTCCCGATTAAGCTGCCTTTGCTTGAGTCCGGCGGATCCAGGCGAGGAGAGCGGTGAGGGCTGCGGGGGTGATTCCACGAACACGCGATGCCTGCCCCAGTGTTTCGGGCTGGGCGCGCGTCAATCGCTCGGCCATTTCCGAAGACAGGCCGGGGATGTCAGCGAAAATTGTTCCACGTGGAACAATCACGGAATCGTCACGCTTCAGGCGGACAACATCGGCCTCCTGCCGCTCGACATAGACAGCGTAGCGGGCATCGGTGAGGACTGTTTCGATGCAGTCTGCCGGGGCCTCCAGATGGGGCGCGGCCTGGTGGAGGACAGGCCATTCGGCGCCCGGGAAGCGCGCCCAGTCCCACAGCGAGCGGACCGCGCCGTCGCTCTGGATCGAGGGAAGGGCGGAACCGGGGATGCGGGTTGCGTGGAGCTGGGCGGCGAAGCCCTGCATCGCCTCGCTTCGCGCCTTGAAGGAAGCAGCGCGTTCTGCCCCGATGCAGCCAAGCGCAAGGCCGACCGGGGTGAGGCGAACATCGCTGTTGTCGGCGCGCAGGCGTAGCCGGAATTCGGCGCGCGAGGTGAACATCCGGTAGGGTTCCGTAACACCGCGCGTCACCAGATCGTCCACCATCACACCCAGATAGCTCTCCGACCTATGCAAGACCAAAGGTGGCGCATCCAGCGCCAGCGCCGCCGCATTCGCACCAGCTAACAAGCCCTGGGCGGCTGCTTCCTCGTAGCCCGTTGTGCCGTTGATCTGACCGGCAAAGAAAAGCCCCGGCATGTTGCGCACCTGAAGGCCCGTCGTCAGGCCCCGTGGGTCGAAGAAATCGTACTCGATGGCATAACCGGGCTGCAAAATGTGGACTGCCTCCAGCCCCGCGATGGTCTGCACATAAGCTTTCTGAACGTCCTCGGGCAACGATGTCGATATTCCGTTGGGATAGACTGTATGGTCATCCAGACCCTCGGGCTCAAGAAACACCTGGTGTCCAGACTTGTCGGCGAAACGCACGACTTTATCCTCGATCGACGGACAATACCGCGGTCCGACGCCCTCGATGTGGCCACCGTACATGGCGGACCGGTGAAGATTGTCCCGCACGATCGCGTGGGTCCGTTCGTTGGTTTCGGTCACCCCGCAACTGATCTGCCGTGCAGATGGCCGGTCGTTCAAAAACGAGAACATCACCGGTGTATCGTCTCCCGGCTGTTGTTGCAGGCGCGTCCAATCAATCGTGCGCCCATCAAGGCGCGGCGGCGTCCCGGTTTTCAGCCGACCGCGGCCAAGATCAAGGTCTGAAAGGCGTTCGCCAAGCCTTTGTGATGCCGCGTCACCAACTCGCCCACCGCTTTGGCGCACGTCGCCGATGTGCAGGATGCCGTTCAGGAATGTCCCGGCTGTCAACACGACGGCCGATGCGCCCAACGTAGAACCATCCCTCAGTACCACACCGCAAACTTGGCCGCGGTCGGTGCAGAGATCGACGACCTCGCCCTCCACAATCTGCACGCCGCCGCAATCTGCCAACAGCCGTTGGATCGCCTGCCGATACAGCTTGCGATCCGCCTGCGCCCGCGGGCCTTGCACGGCCGGGCCCTTGCGGCGGTTGAGAAGCCGGAACTGAATGCCGGCGATGTCCGCTGCCCGCGCCATCAATCCATCCAGAGCATCGATCTCGCGCACCAG
>JBGTBK010000060.1:0-17642 GCA_041749355.1 Sandaracinobacter sp.
GGGGACATGGGGGCAGGTCGGGATATACTCCTGCCGGTGCGCCCAGCGGAGAGCGTCGCGCAGGGCTGCGAGGTCGCCGTGGACGGTTTCCGGGCTGCGGCCGGCAGCGACGCGGCTGTCGATGAAGCGGTTGCAGAGGTCTGACGTGATGTCCGTGACGACGGGGGCGCCGGCGAGGCGGCGGGCCGCGATCTCGTCGGCGAAGAACTGGGTCCATTACAGGACGGCATAGCCGTAGGCTGATGCACGAGCGGTGTTGGCGGCCGGACCTTCTAGCCAGGCTGTCAGGATCGGGGCGATTCGCCAGACTTCGGCTTCCCCGCGCACGGGGCGGGTCTTAGCGGCATAGTGGGTGGCAAGGGCGTCTAGCGCCTGGCGCGGCGGGTCGTCGCCTTGGCCGCCGCTGATGCCCGTTGCAGTTCGGACAGTCCTGCGGCGGGTTCGATCATCCGCCGCGAACAGGGCCACCCCAGCCTCGCCTCGCAGAAGCCCTGGCTGGTGGCCTTCTCGTTCGGCCTGCTGCACGGCCTGGGCTTTGCCGGCGCGCTCGCCGAAGTGGGCCTGCCGGAAAACAGCATCCCGCTGGCGCTGCTCTTCTTCAACGTGGGAGTCGAGATCGGGCAGTTGATGTTCGTTGGCGTGTTGCTAGCTCTGGGCGCGCTTGTCCGGCGCCTCGCCGGACCAATCGATCCGCGCTGGTCGGTCATCCTTCCAGCATATGCGATCGGCGGCCTGGCGAGCTACTGGATCTTCGAGCGCGTCGCAGCATTCGGCAGTGTCGCGTGATCCGACCCCTTCTTGCCGTCACTGCCCTTCTGGCCCCCGCCATGGCAGTCGCCCAGACACCTTCGCCAGACGACATTATCGTTTATGGCCGGGCGATAGCGCAGATCGGCATTGCGACCTCCGGCTCGGAAGGCACGGTGGGCTATCGGGATTTCGAGAACCGGCCGTTGTCACGGGTGGGGGAACTTGCGGAGAATGTGCCCGGACTGATTGCGACCCAGCATTCGGGCACCGGCAAGGCCAACCAGTTTTTCCTGCGCGGTTTCAACCTCGATCACGGCACCGATCTTGCCGGCTTCGTCGACGGGGCTCCCGTCAACATGCGCACCCACGGCCATGGGCAGGGCTATCTCGATCTCAATTTCCTGATCCCTGAAGCGGTTGAGCGCATCGACTTCGCCAAGGGCCCCTATCACGCCGACACGGGCGATTTTTCCGCTGCCGGCACGCTCCGCTTTGCCACCCGCACCCGTTTCGAGCGCCCATTCGCCGAGGTGCAGGCCGGCCAGTTTGGCTATCTGCGCGGGCTTGCCGGCGGCAGCGCGCCACTGCGAATTGGCGACCTGCTTGGCATCGTTGAGGGCACGCTGTCGAATGGCCCGTGGGACCTCGACGAGGACCTGAAGAAGTTCAACAGCCTGGTGAAATGGTCCACACCCACAGTCCGGATCGGCCTGTCCGCCTACACCGCGCGCTGGGATGCCACCGACCAGGTTCCTGAGCGCGCCATTGCCGACGGCACGATCGGGCGCTTCGGCTTCATTGACCCCGACCTCGGCGGCAGTTCCACCCGGATCGCGCTGAACCTGGAGGGCACCAGCGAACGCACGCGCTGGTCGGCCTATGCCATCCGCTCCAATTTCAGCCTGACGTCGAACTTCACCTATCTGCTCGACGATCCCGCGAACTCGGACCAGTTCATCCAGCGCGACCGGCGCTGGGTGGTCGGCGGCAGCCTCGACCACCGGCTGTCGCTGAGCGAGCGCGCAACACTTCGGCTGGGGGGCGACCTGCGTGGGGACCTGATCGGCAAGGTTGGGCTGTACAGATCCACTGCAGGCATTTCCCGTGAGGCCGTACGCGAGGACAGTGTGGACCAGTGGGGAGGCGGTGCGTTTGCCGAGGCCGAGTTCCGGCCGAGCGAGACTGTGCGGCTGGTGCTGGGCTTGCGGGCGGACGCGATCGGCTATGACGTCCGCTCGGACCTCGCGGCCAACTCGGGCTCCGGCTCCGACGCGATCTTCGCACCCAAGGCGGCGCTGGCTTGGAAGGCGGCCCCTGGGCTCGAGCTCTATGCCAATTATGGCGAAGGCTACCACTCGAACGATGTGCGTGGCGCGTCCATCACAGCCGACCCGGCCACGGGTGACCCGGCCGACAGTGTTCCGCTGTTCGCCCGCGCGCGCGGCGCCGAATTGGGCGCGCGCTATGAGGCTGACCGCATTACCGTGACCGCGGTCGGCTTCTGGCTGTATCTGGAAAGCGAGCTGGTGTTCGTAGGCGACGCCGGCACCACCGAGCCCAACGACGCCACCCGTCGCTACGGCGGCGAGTTCAGCCTGTTCTGGCGGCCGACCGATGCTCTCACGCTCGATGCTGCCCTCGCCCTGACGGACGCGCGCTTCGAAGGGATCTCGGACGACCGGATTCCAGGCTCTGTAGGCAATGTGCTGTCGGCCGGCGCCAGCTGGGAAATCCTGCCCGGCCTTGTGACCGCTGCGCGCGTGCGCCACTTCGGGCCGGCACCACTCATCGAGGATGGCAGCGTGCGATCAGACTCGACGACTCTGGTGAACCTCGGCGGTTATTGGACTCGCGGACGCCTCCGTCTGGGGGTCGACATCCTGAACCTGTTCGACGCCGAAGACCCCGACATCAGCTATTTCTACGCCTCGCGCCTCCCCGGAGAGCCGGCGGAGGGGGTGGAAGATCGCCACATCCATCCGGTCGAGCCGAGACAGGTGCGAGCCTCGATCAGGCTGTCCTTCTGACCGCTGGCAGCAAGTGTCCGGCGCTGATGGCGATGGGTGGCTGACGAGGGCTGGGCCCGCTTCTGCCCGTTTCCGCAACTGGTAGCCAGGCAACCGAGCGCCCACTCCGCGGCCAACATCCGAACGCGGACCGAATTGGGCGACATCGTTGGCCGCGGTGGGGTCGCTGCGTGCTCCAAAGTGATGCAGGTCAACCCACCGAAGGGGCCCGCTGGCAACGGCAGCTTCTTGCCTTCGTCACCCCAATTCCGGCCAGGCAGCAAACGGCCCCAATTCGTTCGTTCAGAATGAGGGAGGTGCAGCCTTGCCACCTTCGACGAGTCCGTATCTACCGCCCACGAGTATCTCCAATGCCTGCATAGGGGGGGTGAAATCGCACTGAAATCGCAAACACCCGATGTTCCGGTTCCGTTCCGGCAAAAACGCAAGGTCAAACAGGGGCATGACGAAGGGCGGTGAGGGCTCGGTTTACAATGGCATTGTAGAGGTCAGCGGTTCGATCCCGCTAGGCTCCACCATCGCACCTCTTTTCCCAACCTCACGACAGTCTTTATCAAGCCCGTCTTCCCGGCCCGTGGCAACCGCCCCGGGATCGGCTTCACTGTGTTACTGGCGCAACAAGTTTCACAAACTGCTTGCGTCCGCGACATGATCGGCAAGCTGCCTCTTCCCACTCCCGCCGCTTCGTGCTGAACATTGCGGCACGATGAACAGCATGTGTCAGACTTGCTGCAACTGAAGGGGTGCAAGCCATGAAGAAGCTGGTCCTTGCGATGCTCGGCAGCACCTGCCTGGCGGCACCCGCCTTTGCGCAGGCCACGCCAGAAGCAAGCGGAGCCGAAGAAGCCGCCCCAATCATCGTCACGGGATCGCGCATCAAGCGGAACGTGCAGGACAGCCCGCTGCCGCTGCAGATCTTTACCACCGAGGATCTCCGCCGCGACAGCGTCAACAGCCCCGAGCAGTTTATCTCGCTGCTCACGTCGAACGGCAACGGCCTCGACAATCTGGCGTCGAACGCAGACGTCGTCTCGGGTGCGCAGCGTGGCAACAACGGCGCGTCCTCGGCCAACCTGCGCGGCCAGGGCGCTGCTTCCACCCTCGTACTGCTGAACGGGCGCCGCGTGCCAGCGCACGGCCTCAATGGCGGCGTGGTCGACGTGAACCAGATCCCGCTGTTCGCGGTCGAGCGGGTCGAAGTCCTGAAGGACGGCGCCTCGTCCACCTACGGCTCCGACGCGGTCGGCGGCGTCATCAACTTCATCACCCGCGACAGCTTCGAGGGCGTCAATGCGCAGGGCTTCGTCGACGTGACGGAAGCCGGCGGCGGCAACATCTACCGCGGCTCGGTGTTCGCCGGCGTCGGCAATCTCGACGATGACGGCATCAACATCAGCTTCGGCGTCTCCATCAGCGACCACAAGAAGCTGGCAGGCAACGAGCGCTCGTTCGTCAACACCTTCCAGCCCAATCGCGGCCTCTCCGTCGACACGCGCGGCACCCCGTTCGGCACGATCTTTCCGACCGGGGTCGGCCCGAATACCCCGCAGGGCACTGTCATCAATTCGGCCGGCACGGCCCCATTCGTGCCCGGCAGCACCACCGTCCGCGCCTCGGGCGGCATCAACGTGCTCGATCTGCCCGGCGGCCAGGGCTGCGACACCGTGCCCGGCATGTTCGCCTATGATGACCTGCTGTGGGATTCCCCGACAGCCCAGTTCGCCTGCGCCTGGGACACGGGGCAGGCGGCCGTGCTGCAGCAGCCGATCCGCACCGTGAACGCCTATGGCAAGGCGACGATCGCGATCGATTCGCACCGCCTCTATGCGGAATACACGGGCTCCAAGGCCGATTCGGCCAAGAGCTTCTCCAACGTCCAGATCACGCCCAACACCACCTCGCAGAATTTCGGCTTCCCCCGCACCGACGCCACGGCCGCCACCTACGACCGGGTGTTCAACCAGCTGGTCGCGACCTTCCCCACGCTCGAGCCGCGGCGCGGCCTTCCCATGGCCTTCCGCTGGCGCTGCATCGAGTGCGGCCCGCGCGAGATCGAGACAACGGCGACCACCTATCGCTTCACCATCGGCGCGGACGGCCCGCTGGCCGGCAGCTGGGACTATCGCTTCGCCGCCAGCTACGGCGAAAGCGACGTCTCCTCCACGCTGGGCACCGGCTACTATTATCGAGGCACCAACGCGGCCGGCATCACCATCGGTCGCGGCCTGATCCCCGCGCTCGCAAGCGGCGCGATCAACCCGTTCCTGCTGCCCGGCGAAACCCAGTCGGCCGCCGGCCAGCAGGCGCTCGACAATGCGTCAGCCGCTGGCGTCACCCTGTTCGGCGGCACCTTCGGGGTGTGGCAGGTCGACGGCTCGGTCTCGGGCGACCTGTTCCAGCTTCCGGGCGGCACGATGAAGGCGGCCTTCGGCTTCGACTGGCGCCGGGAAAGCTATGGCTTTGCCGGAGACACCCGTCCGGCAGCCGACCAGGCCAACCCGATCCTCTCCGCCCCGTTCGACAATGCCAACGCGCTGCCGGGGGCCAAGCGCTATGTGAAGGCGGCCTATGGCGAGCTTCTGGTGCCGCTGTTCGACGGCTTCGAACTGACCGGCGCACTGCGGATCGACGATTACACCGGCTTCGGCACCACCACCAACCCCAAGATCACGGCCAGCTATCGGCCGGTGCAGATGCTGATGTTCCGCGGCGGCTATAACACCAGCTTCCGGGTTCCCACCTTCAACCAGATCTTCAACGGCGTGCTGGAAAGCCCCTATTCGGGCCGCGCGCTTGCCGATCCGGAAAAGTGCCCGGGCGGCGTGCCCAGTTCCACCGTTCCGGGCTGCGAGGCGATCCAGCCCAACGTGCTGAACGGTGGCCGCCGCGACCTGGGGCCCGAAACCGCCAAGCAGTTCTCGCTCGGCGTCGTGGTCGAGCCGGCCGAAGGCTGGTTCATCTCGGCCGACTGGTGGCGGATCGAGCGGGAAGGCACCATCCGCACGCTCGACCTGCTCACCCAGATCGTCCCCAACGCAGCGGTCCTGCCCGACCTCTTCATCCGCGACACGGCCGGCACGCTGATCGCGATCGACCAGCGCGTGCTGAACAGCGGCGGCGGCCTGACCGAGGGTATCGAGATTTCGGGCCGCGGCAACTGGACCATGTGGGGCGCCGACATTACCGTCGGCCTCGACGGCACCTATCTGCTCTCCAAGCGCACCAAAGTCATCCCCGGCCAGCCCTATGGTCCGTCGGAGATCGGCCAGTTCACCTTCTCCGGCGACCTTGGTCTGCGGTGGAAGCACAACATGTTCCTGACCTACGCCCGCGACGACTGGTCGGTCTCGATCTCGCAGCTGTTCCGCAAGGGCTACCGGAACCAGGAGCTTCCGGGCGTCACCTCCGGCAAAGTCTCCCCGCCCGACGTGGTCGACTATGTCAGCAACTATGTGATCTACAACCTGTCGGCCACGTGGCAGCCGTCCGAACGGATCGGCATCACCGCCGGCGTCAAGAACCTGTTCGACAAGGACCCGCCCTTCGCGATCACCTACGACAGCAACTTCGGCTCCGGCAGCAGCTGGGAACCGCGCGTGGCAGACCCGCGCGGTCGCAGCTTCACGCTGCTCTTGGATTTCAAGCTGTAAGGGTTTCGAGCTTCTGAGGGAGGAGGGGCCGGGCCCGCCCATCGCGGCGGGCCCGGGAACCCGTCAGCCCAGCCGATTCTTCAGCCCAGGCACTTCATCGGGCCAGCCGCTTCATCAGCCCAGCCGTTCCTTCACCTTGGCCAGGAATTCCGCGTCGGTCAGGATTCCGGCATCGTGCGCGGCTGCCAGCTTGCGCAAGCCGGCCAGCGGATCGCCGCCAGTGTCTGCTTCAGGCGCTGCCGCTGCCGGTGCCCCCATCGCCGCCATCCGTTCGGCATGGGCAGCCTCGGCCTCATGCGCCCGTGCCTGCTGCTTGGCCGCAGAGCTGCCCGCAACCGATGTTGCGGTCTTGGTGATCACCGCCGTCCGCGCAACGGTTCCTGCCGTGCGGCCAATCAGGCTCGGTCGCCCGCGTCTTGATCCCAGCATGTCAGACGTCTCCCTTCAGTTCGGCAATGGCGCCAAGTGTTGCCCGCGCCTGGTCAACCAGCGCGCCGGGAATGCGCTCGGCCACCAGCAGTTCGCCACCGGCCGCCCGCACGGCGGTTGCAAAGCGGTTCGCCCAAAGATGCTCGACCAGCAGGGCTGCAACCGTCGTCTCCGGTTCAAGGCCATGCGCCACGTCCAGCAGATCGGCTTCCGACAGAAGGCCCCGATCCTCGCCGGCAATCGCCCGAACCGATTCCGCGATGTCGGCGGGCAGTTCCTGCATCTCCAGGATCAGCGTCTCGCCGGCTGCGTCCTTCATCACGACTGCCACGTCCAGCAACCGCACCAGCCCGTCGCTCACCAGGTCGGCAAGGGCGGGCGCAATCGCACCGTTGAACCGATTGCCCTCGAACCCCAGCAGCAGGAACTCAACAGGTCCCATTTCAGCTTCCATTGCCATCTCCTTGCTGCGACCCGTTCTGGCAGGGCCCTGCGACAGGGGCGTGACAGGGGGCATCAGTGCGCCATCAGAAGGGCAATGTCGCTTGCACCCAGCAGCCGCCGCGTCACGCCGCCCATCAGGAACTCCATCGCCCGGCTGCGGCCATAACCACCCATCACGATCAGGCCGGAGCCAAGTTCGCGCGCGGTCGCCAGGATCGTGTCGGACGTCGACTGGCCCTTGCTGTTGCGCTCGTGCAGCTCGGCCTTCACGCCGTGCCGCGCCAGGTAAGAGGCAACAGCGGTCGGCGGGAAGTCGCCAAGGCCGGTCGGGTCGATCTCCACCACGTCCACCCGGGCTGCCTGCTGCAGCAGGCCGGTCGCCCGCTTCACGGCATGGGCGGCTTCCTTGGTGGGCTTCCAGGCAACCAGCACCGGCTTTTCCAGCTGCAGCCGGCTTGCCCCCGTCGGCATCGCAAGCACCGGCGCATCTGCATTGGTGACCACTGCCGAAAGCGCATGCGCCAGTTCGCGCTGCTCGGCACCCACAAGCGACATCACGATCACATCCGCCAGCAACGAGCGGTCGACAAGGGTCTGCGAGGGTTCGCCCATCGTTTCGACGAAGCTGTAGGGCACGCCTTCGCCGGCCAGCCGCTTGCCGACTGCCGAGCGCTCGGCTTCGGCAACCCGGCCCTCATCCTCCATCAACTGCACCACCATCGCAGCGCTTCCAGCAAAGCCGGCTGCATCGCCACCAAGGAAGGCCGGCACCCGGCGGGTCTGCAGGCATTCCAGATGCCCGCCCGTGAAGCGGGCAAGGTCCAGCGCGCCCTGAAGCCGTGATTCGAAGTGAGGATCGCTCCCCAGTTGCAGCAGAATCGATTTCATGTCGTGCATCCCTCGCCAGTTGCTGGCCCACCATGCCCGGCAAGCCACCCGACGGGAACCATTAAATCCCCCGGCCCCTTGCGGCGTTGACCGGGATCAACGCCGCAGGGGATGCCCAGCCTACAGCAGGGTCACGCGCCCGGTCTTCAGATCGTACATCGACCCGACGATCTTGATCTTGCCTGCCTGCTCAAGCTCCCGCATCACCGGCGACCGCTCTGGGATCAGGGTCAGCGTCTGCGCCACCTGGGTTGCGGCCACCCGGTCGACATAGTCGTAATTCTTGCCGCTCTTCTCCCCGTCATAGGGCGTGGCAGCGATTGCGTTGCCGAACCGCGACAGCAGCAGGGTCAGGTTGCCAAGACGGACATTGTCGATCGCACCGGCTACAGCCCCGCAGGCGGTGTGGCCCATCACCATCACCAGCTTTGCGCCAGCCGCAGCAGTCGCGAACTCCATCGAGCCGAGGATGTCGTCGTTCACAACATTGCCGGCCACCCGCGCATTGAACGCATCGCCGATGCCAAGGTCGCACAGCACCTCGACAGGCGCGCGGCTGTCCACACAGGTCAGGAAAATGGCGGCCGGATGCTGCCCTTCCGCCGCCGACTGCTTCTGCTGGCGCAGAAAGTCGGGCTGAACCCTTTTGCCGGTTGCAAAGCGCTCATTGCCATCCATCACGAACTTCAGCACATCGTCCGGGCTGAGCGCATCGCGCTGCGCCTTGGTGAGCGCCCCGCCGGTTGCGCGCGCCGATGCCGCCGTGCCGGTGCCCAGTGCCATCGCCACGGTTCCAGCCGCCGCAAGGCCCATGAGTCCGCGCCGGCCCAGAAGTGCGCAACCGCAGCTGTCGCCATGGACGTGCGTCGACGCAACAGTCTGGCTGCGCTTGTCAATCCGGTCAGTCATTCGCCCCGCTCCTTGCAAATGTTACGATTGTGAAACGTCAGCTAGGGAGTCGAGGCTTGAGCGACAAGTGCAAGTTCTGCGAATGCCGATTGATTGCGCAAATGGCTTGGCGCTCAGGGCTCAGCCAAGCACTTCGCCGGTGCAGTCCCCGAAGCCGATGGTTGCAAAGCCCTCGCGGCAAGCTTGCGCCGAAATCCGCAGCCGGTCCCCATCCTGAAGGAAGGTGCGGGTCTCCCCGCCCGGCAGGCTGATCGGCTGCTTGCCGCCGTGCGTCATCTCCAGCAGCGAGCCTTCGCTTCCGGCCGTCTCGCCCGAAACCGTGCCGGTGCCGAACAGGTCGCCGGCCAGCAGCGGGCAGCCGCCCACCGTGTGGTGCGCCACCATCTGCTGTACCGTCCAATAAAGCGCTGCCGAACTGCCGGCCGTCAACCGCACCTCGGGCAATCCTGCCTCGCGCATCGCCCGGGTTTGCAGCCACACGCCGAGGTCCAGCGTCAGCCCGCCATGGGCCGCGTCATCGGCGTCGGCCAGATAGGGCAGGGGCTCCGGCTCGTCGGCGCCACGCGCAAAGGCCGGCCCGCGAAACGGTGCCAATGCCTCCGGCGTGACGATCCAGGGGCTCACCGTCGTCTGGAAATTCTTGGCCAGGAACGGCCCCAGCGGCTGATACTCCCAGGCCTGCACGTCGCGCGCGGACCAGTCGTTCAGCAGGCAGAAGCCGGCCACATGCTCATGTGCATCGGCCAGAGCGATCGGGCTGCCCAGGCTGTTGCCCGGGCCGATCCACACGCCCAGCTCCAGCTCCAGGTCCAGCCGCTCGGTGGGGCCAAAGCGGGGGCCATCTGCCCCTGGCAGCTGCCCGTTCGGGCGCTTCACCGGCGTTCCCGTCACCACCACCGACGAGGCGCGGCCGTGATAGCCGATCGGCACATGCCGATAGTTCGGCAGCAGGGGCGCGTCCGGCCGGAACAGCTTGCCCACCGCGGTTGCATGGTGAATGCCGGCATAGAAATCCGTGTAGTCACCCACCTCGCACGGCAGGTGCAGGTCGGCCATCTCCATCGGCACCAGGAAGGGCGCAACCGCCGGCTGGTGGCGAGCATCGGTCAGCAGGGCGAACAGGCCGTGCCGCAGCGCAAGCCGCACTTCGGCGCCAAGCGCCAGCAGCTCGTTCAGCCGTTCGCGGGTGAAGTCTGCCAGATGGTCCAGCCCCGGCAGCAGCCCGGCATCGACCAGGCCGGCAAGGTCCAGCACCTGGTCGCCGATGGCAACGCCGGCGCGCGGGCCCGAATCCCCATCGGAAAAAAGGCCCAGCGGCAAGTTCTGCACCGGGAAGGCCGGGTGGCCGTCTGCGCCCGGCACCCAGCTGCGCGCACCTGCGTCATGGGTGTGATCGGTCTGCCACCAGCTCATGCCCCGCCCTTCGGAAAATTGGCCCAGACCGCGTCATAGCCCGATTGCAGCAACTCCGTCGAATGACCCCATTGTGTCAGCCGGAAGGGCCGAACCGTCTCGAACATGAAGGCAAGCCCGGCGTCGAACTTCTGCGGCGCAAGCTCGGCCTTGCTTGCCTTGTCCCAGCTCGCCACGTCCGGCCCATGCGCCGACATCCGGTTGTGCAAGCTGCCCCCGCCCGGCACGAACCCACCGCCCTCCTTTGCATCATAAGCACCGCTGATGAGCCCCATGTATTCGCTCATGATGTTGCGGTGGAACCAGGGCGGCCGGAACGTGTTTTCGGCCACCATCCAGCGGGTCGGGAAGATCACGAAATCGCAATTGGCAACGCCCGGCTGTCCCGAGGGCGAGGTGACGACCGTGAAGATCGACGGATCGGGATGGTCGAAGCTGACCGTGCCCATGGCGTTGAAGCGCGCGAGATCATAGGTCCAGGGCACAAGGTTCCCGTGCCAGGCGACCACATCGAACGGCGAGTGGGGGAGGGTGGTCTCCCACAGCTGCCCGCCCAGCTTCATCACAAGCTGGGTGGGCGCATCGGCTTCGGTCGCTGCTTCAGGCGTCTCGAAATCGCGCGGGTTCGCAAGCCCGTTGGCGCCGATCGGCCCAAGGTCGGGCAGGCGGAACAGGGCGCCGTGGTTCTCGAGGGCATAGCCGCGCGACGGGCCGTCCACATCCACCCGGAATTTCACCCCGCGCGGCACCAGCGCAACATGGCCCGGCGGCACCTGCATCAGGCCGAACTCCGTGCGGACCGACAGAATGCCCTGCTGCGGCACGAACAGCATCTCGCCATCGGCGCTCAGGAACGCCCGTCCGGCCATCGGCCGGTTGCAGGCGTAGAGATGCACCGAAACGCCAGCGCCCTCTTCGGCGGAGCCATTGCCCGCAAGTGTGTGCAGCCCGTCCAGCCAGTCGACGCCATGCGCCGGCAGCGGGAGCGGGTCCCAGCGCAGCCGGTTCGGCGTCAGCACCCCATCCGCAAAGGGCGGCGCAGCAAGCCCGCCGTTCGCCAAAGGCCGGAACGCGTCATGCGCCGCACTTGGGATCCGCCGATACAGCCAGCTCCGCCGGTTCTCGTGCCGGGGCGCGGTGAACGCCGTTCCCGAAAGCTGCTCGGCATAAAGCCCCATCGCCGGCCGCTGGGGGGAGTTGCACCCCACCGGCAGCGCACCTGGCACGATCTCGGACTGGAACTCCGAGCCGAAGCCCGCCAGCATCAGCTGCGCATTCCGCTCGGGATCACCCCGCGCCGGATCTGGTCCAGCTCGAGCGACTCAAACAGCGCCTGGAAATTCCCCTCGCCAAAGCCCTCATTGCCCTTGCGCTGGATGATCTCGAAGAAGATCGGCCCGACCATATTCTCGGTGAATATCTGCAGAAGCAGTCCGCCGCCGGTCTCGGGCGCGCCGTCGATCAAGATGCGCCGCTTGCGCATCTCCTCCACATTGTGGCCGTGGCCGGGCAAGCGCTTGTCGATCAGGTCGAAATAGGTGTCGGGACTGTCCTGAAACCGGATGCCGTTCGCCTTCAGCTTGTCCACCGTCTCGAAGATATTTTCGGTCGCGAGCGCGATGTGCTGGATCCCCTCGCCGTTGTAGGCGCGCAGGAACTCCTCGATCTGGCTGTTCTCGTCCTGGCTCTCGTTCAGCGGGATGCGGATCTTGTTGTCTGGCGCCGTCATCGCCTTGGAGAACAGGCCTGTCGACTTGCCCTTGATGTCGAAGTAGCGGATCTCGCGGAAGCCGAAGATGCGGCTGTAATAATCCGCCCAGGTCGCCATCTGCCCACGGCCAACATTGTGCGTCAGATGGTCCAGCGTGTGCAGCCCCACATCATGGTCGCTCCGCGTTGCACCCTCCACAGGCACAAAATCCACGTCATAGATTTCGGCCGCTCCGTAACGGTCGACCAGATACAGGTTCGCCCCGCCAATGCCTCGGATGGCCGGGATGTTCAGCTCCATCGGGCCGACGTTGCCGGTCACCGGCTCGGCGCCCCGCTTCACCGCCTCTGTAAAAGCGACCCGCGCATCCTTCACCCGGAAGGCCATGGCATTGGCGCTCGGCCCACGCTTGGCGCGGAATTCCGCCACCTGGCCCTCGGGCTCGAAGTTGAGCAGGAAGTTGATGTCGCCCTGAACATAGCGGCGCACATTCTTGCTGCGGTGGGTTGCCACATGGGTGAAGCCAAGCTGCGTGAAGAAGGTCGCCAGTGCCTCAGGGTCGGGACCAGTGAACTCGACGAACTCGAAGCCGTCGAGGCCCATAAAATTCTCGAAGTCCGCGCTCTGCTCTGCTGCTGTCGCCATGTCGGGCTCCCATCCGTTCAAGGCCGTTACCGTAACTGATGTTACGATTTTGCGCAAGCCTCCAGACGGGCCAGAAGGGTCATCAGCTGCACCCGCTCCGCGCCCGAAAAGTCCGCCAGAAGGCTTTGCTCGATCGCAAGCGCCATGGGCGCGATTTCGGCATGCAGCGCTTCCCCCGCAGGCGTCATCCGCAGCTCCAAAGTCCGCCGGTCCTCGGCCGTGCTGCGCAGCAAAAGCCCGCGCCCAACCAGCGCCGTCACCGCGCGCGACACCGTCATCTTGTCCATCTGGGTCGCCGCCACCAGACCTGCCTGGGTGGCCCGCGCCTGCTCCGCCACCACTGCCAGCACCCGCCACTCCGGCACCTTCAGCCCGAAGCGCGCCTGATACACCCCGGCCACCCGGTCGGAGACCGCATTCGACGCGACCGACAGGCGATAGGGCAGGAAGTCAGAAAGGCGCAGCATGGCATGGGGTCTAGCCCGCTCCATGCCGCCCCGTCTAGGATGGCCCATGTCGCTCACCCGCTCCCGCCTCGTGCTGCTCATCGCGCTCCCGCTGGTGGCCGCCTTCGCGCTCTGGGGCCTCGCCCGTCCTCAGGCCATGGTGGAAACCGCCTTCGCGCTCACAGGCGCAGTGCTCGGAACATTCGGCTGGGCCATCAAGCTGCTGGCCTCGGCCGCGCTGCTCCTCCTGCTCTGGCTCGGGCTTGGCCGACACCGCCACACCCGCCTTGGCCAACCGCAAGAGCGTCCGGCCTTCTCAGCCTGGTCCTGGACCGCGATGCTGTTTGCGGCCGGCATGGGCACGGGCCTGGTGGTCTGGGGCGTGGCCGAGCCGGTCACCCACTTTCTGGCGCCGCCCGGTGGCCCGCTTCCTGCCGCAGAGGCTGCACAACAGGCAATGGTCCTCACCTATCTGCACTGGGGCTTCCACGCCTGGGGCATCTATGCGCTGTGCGGGCTGGTCATCGCCTGGTTCAGCTTCCGCCGCGGCCGGCCGGCACTGGTCTCGGCCCCACTCGAAGGCCTGCTTCCCGGGCGGGCCGGCGCGGCGCTTGCAGTCGCGGCCGACAGCCTTGGCATCCTTTCGGTCACCTTCGGGCTTGCTGCAACGCTTGCGATGGGTATTCTCACCATCGGCTCCGGCCTTGCGGCATCCGGCGCGCCGACCCTGCCGGCCTGGGCCCCACTCGCGGGCCTGCTTGCGCTGGGGGTGATTGCCATGTCCTCGGCATTGTCCGGCGTCGGCCGCGGCATCAGGATCCTCTCTGATCTCAACATCCTGCTCGCGCTTGTCCTGCTGGCAGCCGTCCTCCTCTTCGGTCCCACGGCGGAACTGCTCGGCATCTTCGCAAAATCGGCCGGCGCCTATCTGCTCGCCTTGCCTGGCCTTGCCTTCTCGCCCGACCCAATCGGCCAGGACCCGCAATGGACGAAGGACTGGACGCTCACCTACTTCCTCTGGTGGCTCGCCTGGGGCCCCTTCGTCGGCCTGTTCATAGCCCGCATCAGCCGCGGCCGGACGGTTGGCGAATTCCTGCTCGGCGTCGTGCTCGTGCCAACGCTCGGCTCGATGCTGTGGTTCGCGATCATGGGCGGCAGCGGCATCCTTGCGGTGCAGGCGCAAGGGATCGACGGCCTGCTCGCAACCGCCGTGCGCACCGATCCGCCAGCTGCAATGACGCTGTTTCTTGCCACTCTGCCGGCCGGCAAGCTGCTTGGTTGGCTCGCCATGCTGCTGCTGCTTGTGTTCGTCGTCACCTCGGTCGACAGCGCCATCTATGTGCTCGGCATGATGAGCGCGGGCGGCGCCGAAGACCCGCCGCTCCTGCTCCGCTTCGGCTGGGGCCTCGCGCTGCTCCTGCTGTCAGCTGCGATGCTGACGGTCGCCACGGTCGAGGCCGCCCGCGCAATGGCGATCCTGGGCGCGCTCCCCTATCCCATCATCCTGCTGCTGCAATCCTTCGCGCTGCTGAAAAACCTCCGGCAGGGCTAGCCACCGATTGCCACTGCGAAGGGCACACCCGGCAAGGTCCACAGCCTGACAGATCCGAAGCCCGCCGCCTCCAGCAGGGCGACCAGCCGATCCGGGGTCCATTTGGTCGAGATTTCGGTCAGGATCCGCTCGCCTGCCGCAAACCGCCGCTCGCCGCCTGGCCAGCGAACCGTCATTGCCGCCTCGGCTTCCAGCCACATCTCGATCCGCGACAGGCCTTCGTCAAAGCGGGCCACATGGCGCCAGCGCGCGACCTCGAAGTCCGTGCCAAAGCGGCGGTTCAGCACCGTCAGCACATTGCGATTGAAGGCGGCTGTCACGCCCGCGCTGTCGGCATAGGCCGCTTCCATCAACGCCACGTCCCGCACCAGGTCGGCCCCGATCAGCAGGGCCGAATGCGGCACCTCGGCCTTCAGGCGACGCAGGAAACCAAGCGCTGCCTCTGGCGTGAAGTTGCCGATCGACGAACCGGGATAGAAGAACAGCGCAGGCCGGTCCTTCAGCGCGGGCGGAAGGACAAAGCGCGCCGTGAAGTCCATGCCCAGCCCGATCGCGTCGCCAGGCCAGCCCAGCCGAACCCGCTCCAGCGCCGTTTCCAGAAACGCCACCGCGATGTCGACTGCGACATAGCGGGAAGGTGCCAGCAGCGGCAGCAGCCTTTCGGCCTTCGCACAGTTTCCTGCGCCCAGATCGACCAGTTGATAGCCCGCCCCAAGCCGTGCCGTCGCCTCCGGGGCCATTTCGGCGGCATGGGTGTCGAAGATCGCGGCTTCGGCGCGCGTCAGCCCATACTCGGGAAGATCGGTAATGGCTTCGAACAGCCGGCAGCCCAGACTGTCATAGAAATGGCCCGAGGCAATGGTCGGCGGATCGGCCAGCAGACCCGCCCACACCGCCTCGGCCTCGCCCGCCGGCATCTCGGCAGCTTTGCATTCTGTCGGCCCGGGCAGCGCATCGCGCGCAGCATCGCGCGCAAGCCGCACGCCCGAAAACTGCCAGCGCGTGGCCGGCGGGAAGAAGTTGCGATAGCTCCGCCGCACATGCCCCGGCGGTGTTGCGCAGGATCCACCCCGAAGCACCTGCTGCCCCACCATGAACTTGCCATTGTATTCGCCAACCGCCCCTTCGGCCGGGGCATAGCCGGGGTAGGGGGCGTAATCGCTGCGGGTCCATTCCCAGACATCGCCGAACATCTGCGCCGGCTGGGCGGGGAGCGCTGGGCGGGTCGCAGCAATCGGGTGCAGGGCCCCGCTGTCGGCAAAATTGCCCGCCACCGTCAGTCCGGCTGCTGCCATCTCCCATTCTGCCTCGGTCGGCAAGCGGGCGCCAGCCCAGCGGGCAAAGGCCTCTGCCTCGTAGAAACTGACGTGGGTAACAGGCGCGTGCCGGTCGACCGCGCTGTCCCCGTGCAGGGTGAAGCAGCGCCAGGCCCCGTCGACCTCCCGCCAGTAGAGCGGCGCAGCCCAGCCCTCGCTGCGGCAGGCCTCCCACCCGGCCGACAGCCACAGCTCGGGCCGCTGGTATCCGCCGTCGGCAATGAAGGCCATCCAGTCACCATTGGTCACCGGATGGGTCGCAAGGGCAAAGGGCTCCAGCCAGACCCTGTGCCGCGGGCGCTCGTTGTCGAACGCAAAGCCCGATTTGCCGGCCCCGATTTCCACCAGCCCGCCGCCGAAGTGGACCCAGCTGCGCGGCTGCGGCGTGATGGTGGCCAGCGGCCAGCGCCCGGCATAGGCCGGCAGGAGGGGGTTCATGGCCAGCAGATGCTTCAGATCGGTCAGCATCAGCTCCTGGTGCTGCTCCTCGTGCGCAAGCCCCAGCGCCACCAGCTCCGCCAGATCGGGCGCCATAGGCTGCTGCAGCAACCGCAGCATCTGGATGTCCACGTCCGCGCGCCAGTCGATCACCCGCTCCAGCGAGGGCCTCGTCAAAAGCCCCCGCTGCGGCCGGCTGAACTGCTCGCCCACGCCGTTGTAATAGCTGTTGAACAGCATCCGGAATTCCGGATCGAAAGGCGTGTGGCCCGGCACATGTGCGGCCAGCACAAAGGTCTCCCAGAACCAGGTGCTGTGGGCCAGATGCCATTTAGCCGGGCTCGCATCGGGCATGGACTGGGCCTGGCAATCCTCGGCCGACAGGCGCGCGATGATCGCTAGGCTCGCTGCCCGCACCTGCCGGTAGCGGTCCGCAAGCGCGAAGGCCCCGGGGGCGGCCGCAGCCCCGGCAGGTTTCGTCGGGGTCATCTCACTCTCCCGCCAATCGATCGGTTGCCAGACATGTTCCAGCCATTGCCCCTGAAAGACAACCGCCCGGCCATTTGCCAAGCTGCGGCTATCGGCCCGACCGTTGTTCCCGTCCGCTCAACCGCCGAAGACAGGCCTTCGCCGGGCCAAAAAGGCCGCGCTGCCCTCCCGGAAATCCGGCCCCAGAAAAGCCTCGGCAAACAGCGCCCGGCTTGCCTCATCGTCGCCCGTCTGCCCGTCCAGCACCCGGCGCACGAACCCCTTCATCCCGCGGATCGATTGCGGCGAGTTGGCAAGGATCGGCGCTACCAGTGCGTCCGGGCCTTCCGCCACCAGCTCCACCAGCCCGATGCGCAGCGCTTCGGCTGCGTCCAGCAACTCGGCCGTGAACAGCATCCGCCGCGCCTGCCCGGGGCCCACAAGGTCGGTCAGCAGCTTCACATCGTGCAGCGGATAGACAAGGCCGAGCTTTGCCGGCGTGATCCCCAGCCGCGCGCGCGGCGACGCCACGCGCATGTCGCAGGCCAGCGCAAGC
>JBGTBK010000061.1:0-6964 GCA_041749355.1 Sandaracinobacter sp.
GGATCGGGTCGGCCCACCGGAGCGCGTCGGCCCACCGGGCCCTGCGGGCCCACGCCGGGGCGGGCGGCCTTCAGCCATCGACCGGAACGCCGATCTGCGACTTCGATGTGCGGATCGTCAGCGAGGTCTTCACGCTGGCCACATTGGGCGCGCTTGTCAGTTGCTCGGTCAGGAAGGCCTGGAAGCTCGGCAGGTCTCGCGCCACAAGCTTCAGGATGAAGTCGATCTCGCCGTTCAGCATGTGGCATTCGCGCACCTGGGGCAGGGCTGCCACATGCGCTTCGAAGGCCAGCAGGTCCTGCTCGGCCTGGCTCTTCAGGCTGACCATTGCGAACACGGTGATCGGCCAGCCAAGTGCCTCGGGCGAGAGGTCGGCATGATAGCCCTTGATCACCCCGCCATCCTCCAGCGCGCGAACCCGGCGCAGGCAGGGCGGCGCCGTGAGGCCGACCTTCTGGGCCAGATCGACATTGGTCATCCGGCCGTCCACCTGCAGGTGCGCCAGTATGTCTCGATCGATCTGGTCGATCTGATGGGTGCGGCTCATTGGCTGTTTCGGTCTCCGAAGGGTAGGGCTGCTATAATATTGTTGCTCGACGGCGCAAGGCTTGTTCGACAGCGCCTGTGCGGCTCTGCGATGAACGGAAGCTGCACCCCGCACCGGGTCAGGCCTTGCAGGGATGGCCCGTCGGAACTTGCGTGGCCCGGGACTGCCGCCTAAGTCCTTGGGTGACGTGCCCGCGCTTGCGCGGCCAAACCCCCAAGGACGATCCATGGCTGACCTCAGGCGAACCAAATTGCTCATCATCGGGTCGGGCCCGGCCGGTTATACGGCGGCGGTCTATGGCGCAAGGGCGATGCTAAACCCGATGCTGGTCGAAGGGCTTCAACCCGGCGGGCAGCTGACCATCACCACCGAGGTCGAGAACTGGCCCGGCGAAGTCGCGATCATGGGGCCCGAGCTGATGGCAAAGCTGCGCACCCAGGCCGAGCATGTGGGAACCGAGCTGGTGTCGGACATCGTGTCGGCGATCGACCTGTCCAGCCGCCCGTTCCGCGCCACCCTGGATTCAGGCGGCGAGATCGAAGCCGAGACGGTGGTGATCGCAACCGGTGCAAGCGCCCGCTGGCTTGGCCTGGACAGCGAGACGCGATTGCGTGGCCGTGGCGTGTCGGCCTGCGCGACCTGCGACGGCTTCTTCTTCCGGGGCAAGCATGTGGCCGTCGTCGGTGGCGGCAACACGGCTGTGGAAGAGGCGCTGTTCCTGACGAACTTCGCAAGCAAGGTGACGCTGATCCAT
Source organism: Sandaracinobacter sp. (assembly GCA_041749355.1). Lineage (GTDB taxonomy): Bacteria > Pseudomonadota > Alphaproteobacteria > Sphingomonadales > Sphingomonadaceae > Sandaracinobacteroides. Next base: position 1,302 of record JBGTBK010000061.1, read on the forward strand.
CGCCGCGGCGAACTGCGCGCCGACAAGACCAACCAGCAGCGGCTGTTCGAGAATCCCAAGGTGGAGATGGTCTGGAACGCGACCGTGTCGGACGTGACCGGGGCCGACGGGGTGGATGGCATCGTGCTGACCGACACCCGCACCGGTGCGACCCGCAGCCTGGCTGTCGACGGGCTTTTCGTGGCGATCGGCCATGATCCGGCGACAGGCCTGTTCACCGGCCAGCTTGCGATGGACGCGGAGGGCTATGTGCTGACAGCCCCGGATTCGACCGCGACAAGCGTTCCGGGCGTGTTCGCCGCCGGCGACGTGAAGGACAAGCTGTACCGCCAGGCGGTGACGGCCGCCGGAATGGGCTGCATGGCTGCGCTGGAAGCCGAACGCTTCCTGGCGCATGGTGCTGCCGCCGGCCAGCAGCAGGCCGCCTGAGGCAGGCTGGGGAGAGGTCGATGTCCATAGACTGGGACAAGCTGAGGCTGTTTCACGCGGTGGCCTCGGCCGGCAGCTTCACCGAAGGCGCGCGACGGCTGAAGCTGTCGCAGCCAGCGCTCAGCCGGCAGGTGATTGCGCTGGAGGAAACGCTTGGTGCCAAGCTGTTCCACCGCCATGCCCGTGGCCTTGCGCTCACCAACGAAGGCGAACAGCTCCGCGCCACCACCTCGCGGATGGCCGAGGAGATCGAGCGCACCAAGAGCTCGATCGAGGCGACCCGCAACCGCCCGACCGGCGAGATCAAGCTGACGACCACCGTCAGCTTCGGCTCGTCCTGGCTTCCGGTGCAGCTGAAGGACTTCATCGAACTCTACCCCGATATCCGGGTGAGCCTGATCCTGTCGGACGAGGAGCGGGATCTTTCGCGGCACGAGGCCGACTGTGCGATCCGCTTCCACAAGCCGCACCAGGCCGACCTCATCCAGCGCCCGCTGGCGACCATCCGGCATCGGCTGTGCGCAGCCCCCGCTTATCTCGAGGCGCATGGCGAGCCGAAGTCTCCGGCCGAATTGATGCAGCACCGGCTGATCGCCTATGGCCCCGAAGCGCCGGCCTATCTGCGCTCGATCAACTGGGCGCTGGAGCTGGGCCATGACGGTCCGCCGCGCGAACCTGCGCTCAGCGTGAACAACAGCTTCGGTGTTTTGCAGGCGGTGGAGGCAGGGGCGGGGATCGCGGCACTCCCCTCCTATCTGATCCGCCATTCCGGCAAGCTGAAGGTGCTGCTGCCCGAACTGCAGGGCGCGGTGTTCCAGACCTATTTCGTCTATTCCTCGGAACTGCGCGGCTCGGTGCGGGTTGCAGCCCTCAGGGATTTCCTGATCGACCGGATGACGCCTGCCAATCTGGGTGACACCATCCGCTGACCGGTCAAGCGCTTCGGGCGCTTGTCATGCATATGGCGCATGGCTGCCCTGTCTTGTTCGCACTTGCACAAAAATTGGGTCCGCCATATATGGAGGATGTTGCTGCATTGCAGCGCGAGGCCGGTTTCCCTCACTCCTCCCCGAGGCGCCGGTCTGGTCGACCACCACTCTCCCTCCCTCCCTCGGAGGTCGACCGCAAAATCTGGGCCCGGGTCGAGCCAGTCTCCCCGGGTCCTTTTTCGTTTTGCGGCGTTTGCCGTCCGCCCGATCCCTGCACCGAACCCGGATGACAACAAGCGGTCCCGCGGCTATCACCCGCCACAGGTGGGGCCTGTAGCTCAGTTGGTTAGAGCTGGCCGCTCATAACGGCTTGGTCGCGGGTTCGAGTCCTGCCGGGCCCACCAAATTCCTGTCGAAGGTCTCCCTGTTTCAAGAACATCTGATGGGACAGGGGCTTTGCACATTGCCATGCAGCATGACAGGATGGCAGGCAAAGGAGTGCGGATGCGACGTCTGCTTGCGGGCCTTGTGCTGCTGCTTCAATTGCCGGGAGCGGTCGCTCTTGCGCAGCCGGCTGCCACCCAGAATCTGAAGCTCGTGATGCAGGCCGCCGGGCTTGGCGCCTTCGATGCAGCTGCCTGGACGCCCGATGGGCGTTGGCTGGTTGAGGTCAGCGGCCATGAACGGCTGGTCCGCATCTGGGACCCTGAAGCAAGGGATCCGTACGACAGTGATCTTGTTGCCGGCACGATCGTCGATTCGATCCGGCTTCCGCTGCCGGGCGAACGGAGCGACGAGACTCTCGCGATCGAGGGCATTCGCGTGATGGCCGATGGGCGCAGGGCCTTGGTGCAGGCGGTTGTGCTGATGGAAAATCCGGCGATGGGCCCGACCCGCTATGAGAGTGTCGATTTCGATGTCGATCTGGTGGGGCGCAAAGCGCGGCCGGTTGCGACCAGCCGGCAGCCCGGGCAGGGAGATCCTGTGCCGACCCAGGGGGAGGTGCCCGACATCGATGCGGGACGGCCTGTCCTGCCCATCGCGCCGGATGGCAGGCGCCTGGTGCGGGACACGGACCGTGTGCGCCTGTTCGATTCGAAGGGCAAGGAACTGGGCCGAATGACCCTTGGCTCGCCGGTTCAGACCAGATGGGCTTCGATCAGCCCGGATGGGTCGACGATCCTGTTCCTGTCCCCCAAGCCCGAGCCGAAGCCTGGAACAGGAAAGGCCGGCAAGCCTGCGAAAGCGGCCGAGCCTCCCGAGCCGATCATCCGGCTTGTCGCCCTCAACATCTCGGCAGGTCAGACCGGGCCCTATGGCCAGACCTGGGACAATTTCGCCAACTATGGGCGATTCGGCTTTGCGGGTGACGGACGGGTGCTGCTGAGCGAGGAATCCCGCCATTGGGGACGTCGGGCCGACATCTATCCCGATGCCGAAGGGGAACCGGCGGTTGCCTGGCTGATCGATCTCACGGGAGCGCGCGAGCCCTTCGAAGTCGCGCCGCGCTGCTTCGTGCAGCCGCTGGGCCGGGACTTTCTGGTGGGCGTTGGCCTTTCAACCTGCCGCCACGGTGTTCCACGCGACACCGCAATCTGGGCGCGCCCGCTGGAGGGCGAGTGGCAGCCGCTTCCCCTGTCGCTCAAGGCCGATGAGGCGGTGACGGGGTTGAGGGCTTCGGCCGACGGGAAGCTGATCGCCATTTCGGTTGCCAAGGAGGATCTGAGCGGAGGCCATCATCTTCTGGTGGTGGATGCCGCATCAGCCAGGACCTTGCACAAGCTGGAAATGCCGGGGCTGGATGCGACCGCGTTCGCTTTTCTGCCCGATGGCCGATCCTTGCTGGCCTTTGGCGGCACTTTTGGCGTGCACTGGCGCTTTGCCGAGGGAACCGTGCAGCGCCTGCCCACATCCGATGTCCGCTCGACCCTGATCGTCAGCGACGGGCAGCAGGCGCTGTTCGGCGGCGTGATGAACCCGTCGGTGCAGCGGGTTGCCCTTGGGCACACACCGCAGGCGCAGACCGCACTGGACGTGTTTGCGCCGGTCGCGGGCGGCTTTGTACAGAACAAGCCGATCCTCTGGGTGAGCACCTACAATGGCGAGCTGATTCTGTATGACAGCCGGGACTGGTCCCTCATCGCGACCGTCCGGCGGTTTCACGACGACAAGGGCGAGGAGTATTTCATCGTTCATGATCCGTCGGGGCGCTATGACAGCAACCTGCCGCCTGACTATGCGCCGTTCCGCTGGCTGGTCGCGGATGCGCCGTTCCAGTCGCTCGGGCCGCAGACCTTCATGCGCGAACTCTACACGCCCGACCTGCTTGCGCGGCTGCTGGACTGCGTGCCGCAGCGAAGCTGCGCCAAGGCGCTGCCCGTGGCGCTGAAGGTGTCGGAGCTGAACCGCACCCTTCCCGAGGTGACAGCAGTCGAGGTTCTGGAAGGCGCGCGGCCGGGCACCGTCGATGTGGAGGTCCGGGTGAAGGAGGGCGAGAACAGCCTTCCGTCCGGTGCCTATGGGCGCAGCCGGTCTGGGATGCACAATCTGCGCCTGTTCCGCGACGGCGTGCTGGTGGCCGAGGCGGGCGCTGCTGACCCGGGGCTTGATCCGGCCGACAAGGCAGGCTGGCGAAAGGCGACACAGCTTCTGCCGACCCCGAACGAGCCGGACGGCGCGCATGTGGCGCTGTTTCGCGGGCTTCGGCTGCCAACCGGAACGAAGGCCGAAGAGGCAACGTTCTCGGCCTATGCCTTCAACGAGGACCGTGTGCGGGGCGAGGAGAATAGCAGCTACCAGCTGGACCCACCCCTCGCGCGAAAGTTGAACCGGGCTGTCGCAGCGCCCAGGGGCAGACGCTTGTTTCTGATCTCGATCGGGGTCGATGCCTACCCCGGCGGGGTGTTCCGGCCGCTGCGCTATGCGGTTGCCGACGCGCGTGCAATGGGCCGATTGTTTGCGGAGGCCTTTGTGGACGAGACCAACAGGCCAAGGATGCAGGTGGTGCGCATCGCGGTGGAAGGGACAGCCGAGGCCCCTGCGACACGCGCCCGGATCGAGGCGGCTTTTGCGCGGCTTGCCGAGGCGACGCCTGACGACATGGTGGTGGTGAGCTTTTCGGGCCATGGTTACACCGATGCGCGCGGGCGCTTTTTTCTCGTGCCGTCGGACGTTCGATCGGACGGCGACCGGCCGGTGGCGCAGAGCATGATCGGCGCGGACGATCTGGCGCGCTGGCTGATGCCGGTTGACGCCGGTGCAATCCATGTGGTGATTGATGCCTGTCATTCGGCAGCCAGTGTGCAGGCCGGCGGGTTCAAGCCGGGGCCGATGGGCGATCCCGGCCTTGGCCAGCTTGCCTATGACAAGGGCATCCGCATCCTGTCGGCCTCGGCTCCCGACCAATATGCGATGGAGGACACCAGGCTGGGCCATGGCTTGCTGACCTATGCACTGGTTGTGGAGGGCGCCCGCGAGGGCAGGGCGGACAATGATGGCGACGGCGTGATCGGCATGGACGAACTGATGGCCTATGCGGTCAAGCGGCTGCCGCGCATGTCGGACCCCACCGATCCACTGGACGGGCCAGGACTGGTGGTCGAGTGGGCCGGCCCGCCTGTTCCGAGGCAGACGCCCAAGCTGTTCGATTTCGCGGGTGACTACAGCCCTCTGGTCATCGTTTCGAAGGCGCCGGGATGAGGCGCCTTTCGGCATTGGGGCCAGTGCTGCTTGCACTGCTTGCCGCTTCGCCGGGGCATGCGACCCCGATGGTGCGCGCGCTATTCGTTGGCATTGACGACTATCCCCCGGAAGTGAACGCCGACCTGAAGGGCGCGGCGAACGATGTGCGGCTGATGCACGCCAGCCTGCAGGCGGCGCACAAGCTGAAGCTTGACCCGCTGCCTGCAGAGGGGGCCTGCGAGGTGACAGGCGCCTGGAGCATCACGCTGTTCAACGCCTGCGCGACGCGAAGTGCCATCCTTGACCGGTTCGACCGGCTGGTGCGGGCCTCGGCCCCGGGTGACACGCTGCTCTTCTTCTTTGCCGGCCATGGTGCGCAAACCGCGATTTCGGTCGATGGGACACAGGCGAGCGGCCGGCATTCGACGCTGCTCGCGGCTGACAGCCGCACCCCTGCGCCGGGCGGCGGGGTGATCGACGACATATTGGACACCGTGTGGAAGGCGCGGATCGACGACGCGACGGCCCACGGCGTGCAGGTGGTGACCATCTTCGACAGCTGCAATTCGGGAACTGCGACGCGGGCAGCCGATGTTGCGTCGCGGTTCGTGGAGCCTGCGCCGG
>JBGTBK010000062.1:0-2293 GCA_041749355.1 Sandaracinobacter sp.
TCCTGCTGGACGCCGGCGCCTTAAGCCTGCTCGCGCCCGACGGGCCGCTGGCGCTGGCCGCGCCGATGCCGTCTCCGGACCAGGAGTCCCCGCTGCGCTTTCTCGACGATGCTCTCCCCGAACAGCTCCGCGCGCTTGCCGGTGGGCAGGCCCAGATCGCCGACTTCGAGCGGATGTGGACGTCAGGCGCCACCCTTGTGCTTTCGCTGGGTCTTGCCCGGCAGTTGCCGATTGCAACCCTTGCTGCGCTGCGCGGCCAGACGCCCGAAATCCATTCCGCTGCTGCCGAGGCAATGAACCGGATGGGCAGCAAGGCGCCCCAGAAGGCGCTGGATCTTGTGACGGCGATGCAGGTGGGAAGCGCCGGCTGGCCAGCCGATCTTCGCCCGGTCCCGGGCACAGACTGGGACGACCGGCTTTCGCTGCCGATCGTGCAGACAGCCGACCGCGTCGGCCTGCTGCGGCCCCTGCTCCAGGCCATGGCCGGCCAGGACCGGCGCACCAGCGGGCTTGTGAAGCTGCACGACCGCATCACGTCCACCTTCTTCTTTGCTTCGCCCACCGCAGGGTCGAAGGGACGATCGAAATGACAGGGCCGCTCCGCGCCCGTCCGGTGGCATTTGACCCCCTTCATCGGCTCGGCGGGCAGCCCTGATGCTGCCTCGCGCGACCCCTCAGCAACTCGATGCGCTCGTCATTGCCGGGGGCTCGGCCACGCCCGAGGATGTGCTGGCAGCGCGCGCAGCAGCCGCCCAGCTGCCGCTGTCGGTTGCAGGCTTCCTGCTGCGCAAGAGCGCGCGCGTCGTCGTCTGCCGCGAGACGATCACCGATCACGAAACGTCACTCAGGGGTGTCCGACCCCGCGGCTGGCCCGAGGGGCAGACCTGGGACATCGTGCCCGGCGTCTATCTGCCGGGTCGCAAACAGGTGGTGGTCGCAACCGTCGACGGGCCCGGGGGCCGGGCCGTCGCGCCCCGGGGCACCGGGCACGGATCGGTCGACCTGCTGCTGCACGAAGCCATGCACGGGCATGACTTCCTGAAGGGCCACCGCCTGCTGAAAGAGCGCGCCTTCCGCGACGCTCGCACCGCAGATCTTGCCCTGCTGGGCGACTATGAGCGCCAGCCGGGCGACGCGGGCCTGCAGGAAACCTATGCCGAAAGCGCAGCACGGGCCTTTGCCAGCGGCCCCATCCCGACGGCACCCTGGCCCACCCTTGCCGGCTATTGGCAATCGGTCGATGACACAGACCTCGAAGCTGCAATCGCTGGCGACGAAGAGCCGCCCGAGCTTCTGGACACCTCCGACGCCCCAATCGGCACGGCAACGCTCGAAGCCGACGGCGCGCTTCTGCTCGATCTCAGGGCCGACGGCCCGGACGGCGCGATCGGCCATGCCCTGCTCCGCCTCCAACCAGGCAACCCGGCCTACCAAATGGTAATCGGCCCGGGTGAGCTCGAAACCCCGGGCGCAGCCACCGGCCCCCGCCGCTTTCTCGTCAGGCCCTTTCCCTGACCGTCTGACAGTTCCCCGCAGAGGGACGCTCAGCCATGGGCGATCCCGTGCCGGGCCAGCTTGTCATAGAAGGTGCGCACCGGCACATCGAGCGCGCGGGCCGCAAGCCGGGCATTGCCACCCGCCTCACCCAGCGCCTGGTGCAGCAGGCTCGCCTCGAACGCTGCAACCCGGCTGGCAAGCCCGGGTCCGGCCTGCGGCAAGACAGGAACGTCGGCAGCAAACAGCGACTGTTCGGCAACGCTCCTCAGCTGGCGCACATTGCCGGGCCAGGCGCCAGCCATCAGCGCTTCGGCATGGGCGGCGGGCAGCGGAGGAGGATCGATCCGCAAGCGCCGCGCAGCCGCCTCCCGAAGGTGGGCGAACAGCAGCGGGATGTCCTCCCGCCGGTCGCGCAGCGGCGGGAGCGTCAGCTGAGGCCCACCCAGCCGATAGGCAAGTTCAGGGCGCAGGCGCCCATCGGCAATCAGCCTGTCGAGCTCCACCGACACGGAGGCAACCACGCGCAGGTTGATCGCGCGCGGCTGGTTGCTGCCGAGCGGCGTGACTTCGCGCGAATCGAGGGCGCGCAGCAGCAGCGCCTGGACGGGCGCCGACAGATTCTCCAACCCGTCGAGGTAGAGCGTGCCACCATCGGCCAGTTCCAGCCGCCCGATCCGGCGCGCAGCACCCGGAAAGCTGCCCGGCACATGGCCGAACAGCTCGCTTTCGGGTGCAACGGTCGGCAGCCCGCCGCAATCGACCACCACGAACCGCCGCCGCCGGCGCGGCGAGGCCT
>JBGTBK010000063.1:0-5257 GCA_041749355.1 Sandaracinobacter sp.
CCCCACGGCCTGCTCCAGCAGCCGTCGCTCCGTCGCTGCATCCCCCTGCTGCCGCGCGGACACCGCCGCGCGCACCAGCTGCTCCACCTGATCGTCTGCCGCCATGTCCCCTGCTTAAGGCCGCACCCGCACCCTGCCAAGGCGGGGCGATTGCATGGGCAAGGGTCGCCGTGCCATCAGGCAGCATGACAGACCCGCAAGCCGTGCTGCGAGACCCCCGCTGGCTGCCCCACCGCTATGACACGGTCGGAGACCGCATCCACTTCGTGCACGCAGATCGCGCCCGCCACCGCGCAGCCACCTTCCTGACAGACGAGTATCTCCCCGAAGCGAGTTCCCCCGTCGTCATCGGGCGCGCCGCCGCCATCCAGGCCGCAAGCTCACCCGGCCCCGTCCATTTCCTCTTTCACTCCGCCTTCTGCTGCTCCACGCTGCTGGTCCGCGCACTCGACCGCGAGGGGGTCGCCATGGGCATGAGCGAGCCGCAAATCCTGAACGACATCGTCGGCTGGCGGCACCGGGAGCCGGTCGAAGGCCCGAAGGTCGCGATGGTGCTCGATCATTCGCTGCGCCTGCTCGCCCGTCCGTTCGGCTCCGGCGAGGCGGTGGTGCTGAAGCCGTCCAACCTGCTGAACGGTCTGGCTGCCGCCATGCTCGGCCTGCGGCCGGATGCGAAGGCCCTCCTCCTCCACGCCCCGCTCGACGCCTTCCTCGGCTCCATCGCCCGCAAGGGCCTGTGGGGCCGGGTCTGGGTCCGGGACCTGCTGGTGAAGCTGGGCCGCGAAGGGCTGCTGGAGTTCGGGATCAGCGGCGACGAACTGCTGAAGCTCACCGACATCCAGGTCGCGGCCGTCTGCTGGCTGGGCCAGCACCGCCTGTTCGAAAGCCTCTCCACCCGCTTCGGCCCCCGCGTCCGCACGCTCGACAGCGAACTGCTGATGGCCCGGCCAACCCAAGCCCTTGCCGCCCTTGCCTCCCTCTATGGGCTGCGTCTGGGCCCGGACGCCATCGCCACCATCACCGCCGGCCCGGCTTTCACCCGCAACAGCAAGACAGGCGCAGCCTTTTCGGCCGCAGACCGGGCGGCCGAGCGCGAAGCCGGGCTCAAGGCCCACGCCGACGAGGTGGAGAAGGTCGGCATCTGGGCTCGGGAGCTGGCACGGGCGCACAGTGTTGCGCTCGATCTCCCCGCCCCACTTCTGGGCTGAGCCCCCACACCCTCCTGCCCGCCAGGCGCGGTCTGCCCCGAATGCGAAAAGGGCGGGCCTTTCGGCCCGCCCTTTCCTGTTCTCGCGTTGATGCGACCGATCAGAACTTGATGCGGGCACCGACGTTGAAGCGACGGCCCAGCGCGTCGTAGCTCGACGGGTAGACGTTGCCGCTGTTGAACGAGGTCGAGCCGATCGAGTTGCCGACCACCTTGGGCTGCTTGTCGAACAGGTTCGAGATGGCGAACGTGAACGAGAAGGTTTCCGAGGCAGCAAAGCGCATCGAGAGGTCGAAGATGTTGTAGGCGCCGATGTAGTTGAAGTCAGCTTCCTGGCCATCGAGGTTGGCAGGCAGACCGCCACCAAGCGTGCCGCGGAAGGCATCCTGGTCTTCATACTTCATGCTCGACATGTGCCGCCACAGGAGGCTGAAGTCGAAGTCGCTGACCACGAGGGTGTTGCGGAGCGACCAGGACCATTCCGGCTGGATCGAGCCGCAGTTCACACCATAGAGGCCGGTGCAATCGCGGTTGATCAGGCCAGGCGCGCCCTGGAACTTCGAGCTGCCGGTCCAGTTGCCCTGCAGCGCGATCTTCCAGCCCACCGCACCGAAGTCCATGCCGTAGTTGGCAGTGAAGTCGATGCCGTCGGTCTGCAGACGACCCGAGTTGGTGGTGGCGAGGAACAGACCGGGCACTTCCGACGAGTCACCCGAGAGACCGCCTTCCGGGCCGCGGCGGATGATCGTGCAGGCGTTGGTCAGCGAAGCGCCGGCTGCCGGGCTGTAGTTGCCGTTGGCGTCTTCGGGGCCGAAGCAGCTGGTAACCGCATCGTCAGGCGCCAGCGAGGTGATCGCGTCGGTCACGACGATGTTGTAGTAGTCGATCGTCAGGCTGAGGCCAGGCGCGAAGTCGGGCACGAACACTGCACCGAGCGTCCAGCTGGTCGACTTTTCCGGGTTCAGGTTCACGTTGCCGCCGAAGGTGGCATTGGCCTGTCCGGCGGTCGGCACCGAGATGGAGCCGATCGTGCTTTGCGGAGCACCCTGCGCAAGGCAGACTGCCAGCAGCTCGCCCGACGGAATCGGACGGCCCAGCGAACCGCCCTGGTCGTTCAGGTTGGCGCAGGGGTCACCGGCCAGGTTGGTCAGGCCCGTGTTCACCGGCGAGAAGAGCTCGGCGATGTTCGGGGCGCGGACCGACCGGGCATAGTTGCCGCGGATCTTCAGGCCAAAGCCCGGCGACCAGCTGCCGCCGACCTTCCAGGTCCAGGTGTTGTAGGCCGGGTTGGTCGGCGCATCCACCGAGTAGCTGGAGTAGCGCACACCGGCTTCGAGCGTCAGGTCCTCGAAGAAGGGCTTGTCCTGAACGATCGGCGCAATGACTTCGCCGAAGAATTCATAGACGCTGAAACCGCCATCGATGTTCGGGGCCGCACCACCGGCACCGCCGAGGTCTCCGCTCTGCGCAAGCAGATCCGAGTTCTGCGAAGCGCTGTAGTCGCGGTATTCGGCACCGACGGCGAACGCCACCGGGTTCGAAGCGAAGGGAATGCCGAAGCCGACGTCGCCAGCCAGCGAGCCCTTGAACTGCGTCAGGCTGAACTTGTTCGTCGTCTGCGACGATTCGTTGAGGAACTCGTTCATTTCCGGCGTCACGCCACCGATGGCTCCGAACACGTTGACGGGAACGCAGCCGTTCGACGGGTCGAAGCAGCCATTCGGCCCAGCCTGAATGCCCTGCCGGATCCGCGAGTTCAGCCAGTAGCCATCAGCGGTCGAAACGTTTTCGGATTCGCCATAGCTGACCGACACGTCGTAATCGATCGTGCTGGTGACCGCGCCGCGGAGACCCGCCATGTAATCGAAGAAGGTGGTGTCATAGGTCGAGATCCGCGGACCGCCTTCGACGTTCCGGCGCGCCAGCGTCGAGGTAACCGACCGATAGTTGGGGTCGGTCGGATCGGTGGCGGTTGCGGCAGCGGCGCACTCGGCCGGCGTGAAGCGCGGCGTGATGCCGGCAGCCGGGTTGGTGTCGAAGTTGCAGAAGGCATTGCGCTGGGCAGTCGTGAGGAACGGGTTGTTCAGCGGAACGTCGACCGACAGGCCGAAAGCGCCCGACGGAGCAATGATGGTCTGCACCTTGTTCTTCGAGAAGATCGCCCGGGTGTAGAACTCCAGGTTCTCGCTCACTTCATAGCGGCCGGATGCGTAGATGTTGAAGCGCTTGAACGGCGTCTGGAACACGTTGTACGGGTTGAAGTTGAACGGATCGAACGCCGTACCGGTCCGGAACGCCGTGCCGTCAGGCGTAATCTGGCGAAGGCCGCCCTGCACGTTCGTTCCGCCGGTGATGTTGTCACCACCGGTCGGGTTCACGCCCGAGAAGCGCGACGGAGCCGAGGTGCCCGAACCACCGGCAGTGCCCGTGAAGCTGTCATAGGAGAAGCGCGAGAAGTCGCGGTCGTCCTGCAGCACCTGGTCGGCTTCCTGGTAGCCGATGCCCAACGTCACATTGCCACGACCATCGTCGAAGCTCGATCCCATCGTCATGTCGAGGCGGAGCGTCTGGCCGTCACCCTTTTCGGTGACGCCGTAGCCGCCCGACACTTCGACGCCGGCGAAGTCGCGCTTGGTGATGAAGTTTACGACACCCGAAACGGCGTCGGCGCCGTAGGTGGTCGAAGCGCCACCCGTCAGCACGTCGACGCGCTCGACGAGGGCAAGCGGCACGTTGTTGAGGTCGAAACGGCCGTTCAGTTCGGCAGGAACCAGGCGCTGGCCGTCGAGGAGGACGATGTTCCGGTTGGAACCGAGGCCCCGCAGGTTGACGAACGAGGCGCCGCCGTTGCCGTTGTTCACGGCCGAACCGATCGACGGCACGATGCCCGGGATGTCGCGCAGGATCTGCTCGGCGGTGTTCACCTGCCGCAGGTCGATTTCGTCCGCACCCACCACGGTGACCGGCGCAGCGCGGTCCAGGTTCGGGTTCTTGATGAGCGAGCCGGTGACGATGATCGTCTCGGCATCAGCAGCCGTTTCGGCAGCGGCCGTGGACTGCGCAAAGGCCGACGGGCCCATCAGCATGGCAAGCGAAAGTGCAGCGGTGGCAACCGAACCGCGAAGAGCGGCGCGCTTCTGCCAATTGAATCCCTGTTGCGTGAAGTTGGTCACGTTGATCAGTCCTTCCTGGTTGGGTCCCGATGCGGCCCGGCTGATGCCGGCTATCCCTCCGCCTCGGAACCACATCACATTTTTTCCGGCCTGCTCGCCCTGCATGGTTGCCCATGCCTGAAACGGATTTCGTCCGGTCACCTTATGGCTTGAGGCGCGTTGTCACCGAAAAGCCCCCTGACTGTAAAGGACAGTGCACGGTCAGCCATGAGGTTGGCGCGGGCTGTTGCCGCATTGCAACAGTATCGGCCTCAGCCGCCCGCCAGCCGCAATCGCGGATCCAGCCGAACCTCTCCGGTCTCCAGGCCCTCGGCCCGAACCAGGCTCATCCCCCAATGCAGGTGCGGCCCCGTCGACCGACCGGTGGTGCCAATCCGCCCAAGAAGCTGCCCCTGCTTCACCCGGTCGCCTGCCTTCACGCTGCGCTCCGACAGGTGCAGATAGCTCGTCAGCACGCCGGCCCCATGGTCCAGCAGCACGATATTGCCCTCCAGCAGGAACGGCCCGCCGGAAAAGCGGACGATTGCCTCGGCCGGCGCCCGAACCGGCGTTCCGGTCGCGTTGGCAATATCAAGGCCCGTGTGCGGCTGCCGCTCCAGCCCGCCGAACACCCGCTGCGACCCATAGACCCCGGTGATCCGCCCGGCTGCAGGCCGCACGAACTGCTGCGACCAGCCGAACGCTTCTGCCTGTGATCGCGCGGCCATGGCCTTGGCCGCATCGAGCTGGGCCTTCTCGGCCGCGCGCCGATTCACCCACGCCGGGTCGGGCGTGTCGGTGGTGCCCAGCGCCGGAAGCCGCTGGATGCGCCACTGGCGCGGCTCGATTGCAAGGGACTGGGCCGAAATCACCCGCGCGCCTGCCAACGCCTGCAGCC
>JBGTBK010000064.1:0-3788 GCA_041749355.1 Sandaracinobacter sp.
CTACGAAGCGCTGGCCGCCCGCGCCGAGGCGCTCGCCCGCCGGCTGGAAGACATCGTCGCTGCAAGCTGAGCGGCCGCGGCCGGGCCATATGGTCCGGTCGGGGTTGAGGTCGCACCTGCCGAAGCCTATATCAGGGACGGCGGGATCTGCACGATGCGCGCAATCGAGCATCCCTGAGGCGATTAACTTTCCTAGGGGGCTGTCCCTGCCGGGGTCCTGGCCCTGATCACATGGTCCCCACCTGACGTTCTGGCGTCAGAGGATCTTCATGCAAACGGTCGACGCGGGCCCGCCACCCTTTCGCCCCCCTTTCGCTTCATCCGTCGGAAGGCGTCACTCCTGATCGACCAAGCCCCGGATCTCGGTACCGAAGCCCTCTCAGACCGCACTTCGCTTCGCCGGGCGGCCCGCGACGCGCGCGCTGCCTTTGCCAGCGCAATCGCACCTGCGGTGCGGCGCGGGCTTGAGCAGGCGCTGGCGGCCATCGCCCTGCCCCACCTAGGCCCACCAGCCACGCTCGGCTCCTATGTCGCCATGGGCGACGAACTCGACCCGTCAGCCCTCGAACAGGCGGCGACCGCCCTCGGCTGGCAGACCGCCTACCCCCGTGTCGTCGGCGCGGCGCCACTCGCCTTCCACGCAGCCACCCGGGCTGATCTGGCGCCCGGCTTCCGTGCCATCCCCGAACCCCCGGCCGATGCCCCGACCGTCCGCCCCGACCTGCTTCTGGTTCCGCTGCTGGCGGCAGATCTGTCCGGCAACCGGCTCGGCCAGGGTGGCGGCCACTACGACCGCACGCTCGCCGCTCTGCGCACGCAAGGGCCGGCGCTGGCCATCGGTATCGCCTTCGACGTGCAGATCGTGGACCGACTCCCATCCGAAAGCTGGGACCAGCCCCTCGAAGCCATTGCGACACCGACAGCCTTCCACCCACTGCCGGGGTTCGCTAGAGGTCGCGCATGACACCTTCCCTCCGGCGGCCATTCGGGATCCTCGGCATCCTTGTCGGGATCTTCGCCTATGTGCTGTTCGCTGTCTGGCTGTTCGAGCCGGTCGCGACGCTCCATCCGCTCCTGCAACTCCCCATCTGGGTCGTGCTCGGCATCGGCTGGGTGTTTCCCCTGAAACCGGTGATGGCCTGGATCGAGACCGGCAAATGGCGCCCCTGAAGGCTCCGGCAAACTGCCGGACCATGGCCGACGTGCGCGCCGGTGTCGATTCGATCGACCGCGAGCTGGTCGCGCTGCTTGCCGAGCGTTTTCGCTTCATGGACGCGGCCGCCCGCATCAAGCCCGACCGCGGCCAGGTCCGCGACGAAGCGCGCAAGGCGCAGGTGATTGCGAATGTTCAGCGTCAAGCCGCTGCTCTCGGGGTGTCCCCCGAGCTTGCAGGCCGGCTATGGGAGGCGCTTGTGGAAGCCTCGATCGCCCACGAGTTCGAGCAGTGGGACCGTCTCAGGACTGCTGCCGAATAGGGCCTTGGCCCCGGGGCAGCGGATCTGTCCAAAGTGGCGCGAGCGACGGGGCTCGAACCCGCGACCTCCGGCGTGACAGGCCGGCACTCTAACCGACTGAGCTACGCCCGCGCACTTTGGAGGCGCGGCTTTATGCGTGGCCCCCGGTGCTGTCAAGCAGTTGTAAGCCAGTCGTGGAATTGATTTCGGGGGCCTTTCCGGCCCGACATCAACCCGCTCTGCCCATCCAGGCCAGAAGTTCGGCGGCAATCTCGGGCCCGGCATCCTCCTGGCAGAAGTGACCGGCATTCTCGATCAGCCGATGCGGCTGCCCCTTTGCCCCCGGGATGCGGGCCTGAAGCACCTTCTCGGCGCCAAGCGTCACGAAATCCTTGTCGCCGAACAGGGTCAGGAAGGGCTTGTCGAACCGCTCCAGCACCTCCCAGGCAACCAGGTTCTCCGCTGCCGACGGCATGTCGGGGTCGGTCACCACCAGCATCGGGAACACCCGCGCCCCGGCCTTGAAGCTGTCGTCCGGAAACGGCGCAGTATAGGCGGCCCGGGCTGCCTCGCTGATCCCGCGCGCAGTCCCGCCGTTCACGATCCAGCCGGAATCGAAATCCTCCACCTTCTGGCTGAAGGCGCGCCAGGCCTCGAAGGCGTCCGAGGCCTTGCCCTCGCCGGTGGGCAGGAATGTGTTCGACGCGCACACGCGAACAAAGTGGTCGGGCATCGCTGCCACCAGCCTGAGCCCGATCAGCCCGCCCCAGTCCTGGCAGAACAGCGTGACGTCCTTGAAGCCGTTCGCCATGAACCACTGCGTCATCCAGCCGACATGGGCTTCATAGCTGTAGTCCGCCTGCTCGCTCGGCTTGTCGGATCGGCCAAAGCCCACAAGATCGGGCGCAACGCAACGATAGCCGGCCTCGACCAGCACCGGGATCATCTTGCGATAGAGGTAGGACCAGCTCGGCTCGCCATGCATCAGCAGCACGACCGGCCCATCCTTCGACCCGGCCTCGACATGGCAGATCCGCAAGGGCCCAAGCGCGCCGCCATCCACCTCGGTGTAGCTGGGCGCGTACGGAAAATCCTCCAGCCCTTCGAACCGCGAATCGGGGGTGCGCAGAACGGCCATGTCTCTCTCCTTTGTGCCCATGATGGCGCCAAACAATCGGCACTTGCAAGGCCGTATTCCCTTCAACAGCGCCGGTTGCCCTCCCCGCTGCGGCATGGCACCTAGCGCGGCGATGACAGACTTCGACTCCCAGCAGCTGGCCGCCCAGGCCTGGTTCCGTTCGCTTCGCGACCGCATCACCGCCGAATTCGAGGCGATCGAGACCGAAGGCGCAGCGCTGCCCGCCCTGCCCAACGCGCCGGACGCGCCGGGCCGCTTCGTGTTCACCCCCTGGGAGCGAACGGACCACAGCGGCGCGCCGGGCGGCGGCGGCACCATGGGCGTCATGAAGGGCCGCATCTTCGAGAAAGTGGGCGTCAATATCTCCACCGTCCATGGCGAGTTCAACCCCGAGTTCGCGAAGGGCATCCCGGGCGCGGCCGAGGACCCGCGCTTCTTCGCAACCGGGATCAGCCTGGTCGCGCACATGGCCAATCCCAATGTGCCCGCCGTCCACATGAACACCCGCTTCCTCGTCACCACCAAGCGCTGGTTCGGCGGCGGCGCCGATCTCAACCCAGCGCTGCCGCGCGACGACGACACCGCCTTCTTCAAGGGCGCGTTCGAAACGGCCTGCAACCGCCACCATCCGGATTACTGGCCCAAGCACTCGGCCTGGTGCGACGAATATTTCCACATTCCCCACCGCAAGCGGAACCGGGGCGTCGGCGGCATCTTCTACGACTGGCTGCATGTCGAGGACCAGGCCCAGTTCGACGCGAACTTCGCCTACACGAAGGATGTGGGCGAAACCTTCCTCGCCACCTTCCCCGCCATCGTCCGCCAGCGCATGGGGATGCCCTGGACCGACGAGGAGCGCCTCACCCTGCTGCGCTACCGCGGCCTCTATGCCGAATACAATCTGGTCTACGACCGCGGAACCACCTTCGGCCTGAAGACGGGCGGCAACACCGACGCAATCCTGATGAGCCTGCCGCCGGAAGCCAGGTGGGACTGACGCCCGTCAGCCGCGCGGCATGACGATCAGCCCGACCTCCGGATCGTCGCGGACCAGCATGTCCACGCCATAGGCTTCCCTCAGAAGTCGATCCGTCAGCACGTCCGCTGGCGCTCCATCGGCAAGGCAGCGGCCGTCTGCCAGCAACAGCAGCCGGTCGGCCGCGCGCGCTGCCGCCGCCAGGTCATGCAGCACCAGC
>JBGTBK010000065.1:0-1724 GCA_041749355.1 Sandaracinobacter sp.
TCGGCGCGGCGGGCAAGGTCGGGCAGGTCGCGGCTGCGGCTGTGGGCGACCGTGACGGTGGCCGACGCCGAAATCATCAGCGAGGCCATCGGGCGGCCAACGATGTTGGAGCGTCCGATGACAAGTGCGTCGGCGCCCGCCAGGTTCCCAAGCGTGGCTTCCAGCAGGCGCAGGCAGCCCAGCGGTGTGCAGGGCACGAACCCGTCCAGCCCGGTTGCAAGCCGGCCGGCGTTGACGGGGTGGAACCCATCCACATCCTTGTCCGGGTCGATCGCGGAAATCACCAGCGCGCTGTCGATCTGGGGCGGCAGGGGCAGCTGGACGAGAATTCCGTCAACCGCCGGGTCGCGGTTCAGTTGCGCGACGAGGGCCAGCAGCTCGTCTTGCGAGAGGTCCGGGCCGCGGCGATGCTCGATCGAGGTGATTCCGGCCTCGGCGCAGGCGGCAATCTTGTTGCGGACATAGACCTGGCTTGCCGGGTCCTCGCCCACCAGCACAACCGCCAGAGCAGGGGCACGGGCGCCTGCTGCGAGGCGCGCGATGACCTGCTGGCCGATATCGGCCCTGAGCCTTGCTGCATGGGCCTTGCCGTCGATGATCTGCATCAGCCGCGCCTCGTCAGACCAGGAGATCCAGCGCCAGCCCCTGCAGCAGGCGCTGGGTGAGCATGATCCCGAGGATCAGCACAAGCGGCGACAGGTCTATGCCGCCCATGTCGGGCAACAGGTTGCGGATCGGCCTCAGCAGCGGGTTCAGCAGCCGGTCGAGCCCTGTGAGCAAGCCGCTGACGAAGCGGTTGTGCAGGTTCACCACATTGAAGGCCACCAGCCAGCTCAGGATCGCCTGGAGGATGATGATCCAGACGAACAGCTGCAGCAGGTAAACGATGAATCCGATCAGTTCCGCAACAGTGTTCATGCGCAGGCTCGTTCCTTGTGCCGAGGGCTGGTTTGCCAGGGCCCGAGCGAGTGCCTCTAGCCGCTCGGGCGCGCGGGGGCTAGACGCCGGATGTGCCCCTTCCGGTTCATCTCCTGTCGCTCGAGCTTGCGGGCTTTCGCAACCACGGTGCCTCGCGGATGGCGCCGGGTGACAGCGCCTTTGTGCTGCTGACCGGCCCCAACGGTGCCGGCAAGACCAACATCCTCGAGGCCGTGTCGCTGCTCGTGGTGGGGCGGGGCCTTCGGGGAAGTTCCCTGTCGCAGATGGCGCGGGCCGGCGCTGGCGGCGGCTTTTCGGTTGCAGCCGAGCTTCGCCCTGACCCAGGCTTGCCTGCGATCCGCATCCTTACCTCAACGCGGCCGGAAGCGCCCGAGCGGCGGCAACTGAAGATCAATGGCGCGGCCGCCCCCCTGTCGCTGTTGTCGGAATGGTCGTCGCAACTCTGGCTCACACCGGCCATGGACCGGCTGTTTTCCGACGCGGCCTCTGCCCGGCGACGTTTCCTCGACCGGCTGGTGCTTGCCCTGAACCCCGGCCATGCCGGCCATGCAACGCGCTACGAGGCTGCAATGCGGGCCCGGACCCGCCTGCTGACAGCCGATGCTCCCGCCGACCCGGCCTGGCTGTCGGCGCTGGAGGCGCAGATGGCCGAGCATGGCGAGGCGATTGCCGCTGCCCGGGCAGACGCGGTCTCGACGCTGGAAGCGGCACTTGCCGCGCGGGCAGACGCAGCCTTTCCCCGGCCTTCGATCGCCCTGTCCGAGCCGGACCAGGCAGAGCTGGTG
>JBGTBK010000066.1:0-13270 GCA_041749355.1 Sandaracinobacter sp.
GCAGCGCACCCGTCAGCTCCGGCACCGCTGCGATCGAGCCACCGCCCGCGCCCACCGTCTTCACGTCGAGCGAAGAGGCGCGCACCGTCAGGTGCCCAACACTCGTCTCGCGCCGCAAGCGCGGCTCACCGCCCTCGATCAGCGCGACATCGGTGCTGGTCCCGCCCATGTCCAGCGTCAGCACATTGGGGAAGCCCGAATTCTTGGCGACCCACAGGGCGCCCGCCACACCACCCGCAGGGCCCGACATCAGCAGGTTCACCGGCGCCTGCCGGCTCTTCTCCGCACTCATCAAGCCACCGTCCGAGCGCAGCAGGTTCAGCTTCGAAGGCGTCCCCCAGCTTTTCAGCTCGCGCTCCAGATTGCCGACATAGCGCGACACCACCGGCCGCACCGCCGAGTTCGCAACCGTGGTCAGCGCGCGCTCATACTCCTGCATCTCGGGCAGGATGTCCGCCGATACGCTGACGGGCAGGTCGGGGAACATGTCGGCCACGATTGCCGCCACCTGCCGCTCGTGCGCGTCGTTCACGTAAGAGTTCATCAGGCAGATGGTGATGGCCTCGACGCCTTCGCCCTTCAGCACCTCCAGGTTCGCCCGCAGCTTGGCTTCGTCGATGGGGCGCACCTCCACCCCGTCGGCTCCCATCCGGCCGGGCGCTTCCACGGTTGCTTCCAATGGTGCCAGCGGCTCGGGCTTGGGCCAGATGATCCAGGCCGCAAGGCCTCCGGGCACCAGGCTGCGCGCGATCTGCAGGATGTGCCGATAGCCTTCGGTCACCACCAGCCCGACACGCGCCACCTTGCCTTCCAGCACGGCGTTGGTCGCAACGGTCGTGCCGTGCAGGAACAGCCCCACATCGGCCGGATCGATCCCGTTCGCCTCGCAGACGGCCCGCGCGCCCGCCACCACGGCCCGGCTGGGATCGTCAGGGGTGGACGGCACCTTGTCGCGGAAGGTCCGGCCCGTCGCCTCGTCCACCACGAGCAGGTCGGTGAATGTCCCGCCGACGTCACATCCCAGGCGATAGCTCATGCGCTTGCGACTCCTGTGTAATTCCCTGCACGTGCCACCAGCGACGGCATCTGCCGCCCCAGCACGCCTTCAAACCAATGGTTCACCCCGATCAGCGCGTCGAGGTCCAGGCCCGTCGAAACGCCGGAGCGGTCCATCAGATAGACCAGCTCCTCGGTCGAGATATTGCCTGTCGCGCGCGGCGCGAAGGGGCAGCCGCCAAGCCCGCCAAGACTCGAATCCAGCACAGTGACGCCCGATTTCCAGGCCGCCCAGGCGTTGGCTATCCCTGTGCCCCGCGTGTTGTGGAAATGCGCCCGCAGCCGCACGCCGGGCGCTGCTTCGCGGACCAGCCCGAACAGCTCGTCCACCTGCCCCGGCACCGCCACCCCGATGGTGTCGGCAAGCGCGATCTCCACAGCACCCGCGTCCGCCATCTCGCCGGCCAGCCGCGCCACGGTTTCCGGCGGCACATGGCCTTCGAACGGACAGCCGAAGGCAGCGGAAATCGTCACCTGCGGCACCAGCCCACCCTCGCGCGCCAACCGCAGCATCTCGCGATTCTCGGCGATCCCGTCTGCAATCGTCTGGCCCTGGTTCCGCAGCCCGAAGGTGTCGGTCGCCACCAGCACGCAGCCGGCCTCGTCCACGCCCCGCTTGCCGCCCTCTCGGGTCGCAAGGGCCCGCAGCACGCCCCGCTTGTTCAGGCAAAGCCCGATATAGCTCACGCCGTCCAGGTCGGGCAGGCCGCCGATCACCGCCTCGCCGTCGGCCATCTGGGGAACGCGGGCCGGATTCACGAAGCTCGCCACCTCCACCCGCCGCACACCCGCCGCCAGCAGCCGCTGCAGCAGCCCCAGCTTGCCGTCGGTACCGATTATCTCGCGCTCGTTCTGCAGGCCGTCCCGCGCGCCGACCTCGACAACCGTCAACCCCGGCATTTGTGGGCCATCTGTGATGTTCGTGATGCAAAACGGGTCATGTCCGGCACCCTCCAGAAGCCAGCAGGCAATGCGCTATTGTATACAATAGGCCCGATTGCCTATATGCGCGGCATTATCCCGGCGCAAGTCGGGAACAACGCAACGCAAAAAGGGACTTGGGGCAATGGCACAAGGTGCGCTCGATGGCTTGCGGCTGATCGAACTCGGCCAGCTCATCGCCGGCCCCTTCTGCGGCCAGTTGATGGCCGACCATGGCTGCGAGGTGATCAAGGTCGAGCCCCCGCGTCGCGCAGGCGAGTCGGCTGCGACAGGGGGGGGCGAAGGCGATCCGATGCGCCAGTGGGGCCGTGGCAAGCCGCTCTGGTTCCCGGTCGTCGGCCGCAACAAGAAGACCATCACGCTCAACCTGCGCGACCCGCGCGGGCAGGAAATCCTGAAAAAGCTCGTGAAGAAGTCCGACTTCCTGCTGGAAAACTTCCGCCCCGGAACGCTGGAAAAGTGGGGCTGCGGCTACGAGCAGCTCTCGGCCGACAACCCGGGCCTCATCATGATCCGCGTCTCCGGCTATGGCCAGACAGGCCCCTACGCCCCGCGCGCCGGCTATGGTTCCATCGGCGAAGCGATGGGCGGCATCCGCAACCTCGCCGGCGACCCTTCTGCCCCGCCAAGCCGCGTCGGCCTCTCCATCGGCGATTCGCTCGCCGCCACCTTCGCCTGCCTCGGCGCGATCATGGCGCTGCACCACCGCCACCGCACCGGCGAGGGCCAGATCGTCGACAGCGCCATCTACGAGGCAGTCCTTGCCATGATGGAATCGACCGTCCCCGAATACACCGAGGCCGGCTTCATCCGCGAGCGCACCGGCTCCATCCTGCCCGGCGTCGCCCCCTCCAACGTCTACCCCTGTGCCGACGGCGACATCCTGATCGGCGCCAACCAGAACAGCGTCTGGGCCCGCCTTGCCGAAGCCATGGGCCGCCCCGAACTCGCGAGGGACCCGCGCTACGCCACCCACATCGCCCGCGGCGAAAACCAGACCGAACTCGACGAGCTGATCGCCAGCTGGACCCGCCCGCAACCGTCGGCAACCGTGCTCGACACCATGGAGGCGCATGGGGTGCCGGCCGGCAAGATCTTCAAGGCGCCCGACATGCTGGCAGACCCGCACTTTGCCGCGCGCGAGGCGCTGGTGAAGATCGCCCACCCGGAGTTCGCCAACCTCGTCATGCAGAATGTGTTCCCCAAGCTTTCGGCAACGCCGGGCAAGGTGAACTGGCCGGGCCAGCCAATGGGCGCCCACAACCACGCCATCTACCAGGAGCTTCTGGGCTTTTCCGACGACGATATCGCGGGGCTCGTCAGCGAAGGCGTGATCTGATGGCGCTTCAGCCCGACTATGTGAAAGCCGGCTTCGGCGGTGGAGTCGGCTGGGGCACGAAGCCCGCCCTCCTCATCGTCGACATGTGCATGGCCTATCTCACGCCCGGCAGCCCGCTGTTCCTCGAAAGCGGCGCCACCGTGCGCGACTCCATCGCGCCCCTGGCGACAGCGGCCCGGGCCGCCGACGCGCCCGTCATCTTCACCCGCGTGGAATATGCCCACGCCAGCGACGGCGGCCTGTTTCGCCGCAAGATCCCGTCGCTCGCCTGCTTCGAAACCGGCAACCCGCTGGCCGAGTTCGACCCCGCCCTGATGCCCCATCCGGGCGACATGGTCCTCACCAAGCAGTTCCCCAGCGCCTTCTTCGGCACTCCGCTCGCAGGGCTCCTCACCGCGCAAGGCGTCGACACGCTGCTCATCACCGGCGTCTCCACCTCGGGCTGCATCCGCGCAACCGCGGTCGATGCGCTGTGCCACGGCTTCGCGCCCCAGATCATCACCGACTGTGTCGGAGACCGCACAGCAGAGATCCAGGCCGCCAACCTGCTCGACCTCGAAGCCAAGACCGCCGACCTCCTCGACAGCCCCGCCGCGCTTGCGCGGCTGAAAGGTTAGTCCGCCGCGCTTGCGCGGCTGAAAGGTTAGTCGGCCGCGCTTGCGCGGCTCAAAAGTTGGATTGCCGCGATCGCCCGCCTCCAGCGCTAGGCGTCGTTGGCGGCCGCAAAGGCGTGGAAGGCCCGGCGGATGTGGCCCGTCATCGTGCTCTGCGCCCATTGCGCGTCGCGCGCCTCGAACGCCTCGATGAGGGCCGCATGTTCGGTCAGGCTGCGCGAGAATTCGCCTCGGCCGTAGCGCTGTGCGGTGCGGCGCACCACCGGCTGCTCCACCAGCGCGCCCAGCATCTGCGCAAGCCTGGGCGATTGCGCGGCCTCCAGCACGATCGCATGGAACTGGCGGTTGGCGGCCAGGAAGCGGTCGGTGTCGTCGGTGCCGCAGCTGGCGCGCACTTCCTCGTTCAGCGCACGAAGCGCCAGGATGCCCTCGGCCGTGATCCGGGTGGCCGCCCGGGCAGCTGCATGGCCCTCCAATATGGCCCTGAGCGCGAACATCTCGGCGACATCATCGGCCGACCAGTCGGCGACATAGCTGCGCGCACCTTCGCTGCGGCGCACCAGATACTCGGCCTCCAGCCGCCGCAGCGCCTCGCGCACCGGTGTGCGCGAGACCCCGCACAGCGCCGCCAGCTCCTCCTCGCGCAGAGGGGTGCCGGGGGACCATTCCCCGCCGGTGATGCCCTGCCGGATCCGCGAATAGGCAAGGTCAGAGGCCTTGGACATGGCACCACCCCCCATCAAGGCCGCTGTATGCCCAGACCCTGTCTCCCCAGACCCTGTGTCCCTGCGGCCACGCCTTCACCCCGTTGTCACAGTTGACCACAAAATCCATTGACCCGGCCATATTGTATACAATAGCGATTGCCAAACGACATTTCAAAGGAGTGTCCCCATGGCCTTCCGCACCACCCTGCGCCTCCTTGCATCCACTGCCCTCGCAAGCGCGGGCCTGTCAGCCGCTCCAAGCCTTGCACAAGACGCTGCTGCAGGCGAGGAAATCATTGTAACCGCACTCCGCACCGACCAGCGCGCCGTCGATGTGCCGGCTTCGGTGACGGTGCTGACCGCGGAAACCATCGCCCAAGCCCGGCTGCAGACGGCCGACGATTTCGCCCAGCTCACCCCCGGCGTCACCATCGTGACGGGCACGGCCGAAGCCGGCGACACCCAGATCAACATCCGCGGCCTGAACGGCGCCCGCGACGCCGAACCTTCGGTCGCGCTGGTGGTCGACGGCATCCTGAAAACCAACACCGCCCAGCTCAACCAGCGTCAGGGCACGCTGCGCCAGATCGAAATCCTGAAGGGCCCGCAAGGCGCGCTTTATGGCCGCAATGCCGCCGCCGGCGCGATCGTGATCCAGACGCTTCGGCCGACCGAGGAATTCTCGGGCGCCATCCGCGCAAGCTATGCCGAACAGAACACCATCGACGGCGACGCCTACATCTCCGGCCCGATCGGCAACGGCCTCGGCTTCGTGCTGTCGGGCTATTACCGTTCCACCGACGGCTACTGGACCAACACCTTCCTCGATTCGAAGTCGGTCGACGACCAGGAGCTGTGGAGCCTCGACGGCCGGCTGGTCTGGGAAATCGGCGACAACACCGAGCTCGACATCAAGAGCCGCTATGCCGACCTGTCGGGCGCGTCGATCAACTTCAACGCCAGCTTCCACCTGCCCAACTTCGCGGCCGTGAACCCCGACTTCTACGAAGATGTGAACGAGCACCCCTTCGGCTATTACGGCAACATCCGCCCGACCAACGAGCAGACCACCTTCGAAGTCTCCGCCAAGCTGGAGCACCAGTTCGAAACCGCGAAGATGACCGCCTGGGCGCTCTATGCCAACATCGACCAGTCGCTGACGGCCGACGGCACCTCGGCCGACTTCGCGCGCTACATCGCACCAGCGCTCGGCGCGCCGGCCAACCCCACCAACCTCGCCGTCTCCGACGCCTGCTTTGCCTCCACGGCAGCCCTCACCGGCTTCTCGCAGAACTCGCCCACCTTCATCGGCAACACGCCCATTCCCTTCATCTTCGATCCGGTGAACGGCTCCACCTTCGGCGCCTACAGCGCAACCACCTGCGACGGCACCCAGCTGCAGACCCGCGCCCAGGAGGATTTCTCGGCCGAAGTCCGCTTCACCGGCACCTTCGGCGCGGTCGACTGGTCGGCCGGCGTCTACTATCTGAACCTCACCCGCGAAGTCGGCATCAGCCTCGGCGCCGACCTCGGCAACGGCGTCTCGAAAGAGCTCTACAACGCGCCAGGCTCGGGCAACCCCACCTCGCAGCTGTTCCACGACCGCTTCAAGACCAGCGTCTACGCCGCCTTCGGCTCCGCCAACTGGAGCCCGACCGAGGCCTTCGATATCGGCCTCGCGCTGCGCTACGACATCGAGGACCGCTCGGTCACCAACCTCGTGCCGCTGGTTGACGACCCCATCACCGGCGGCCCCATCAACCCCGGCCAGGCCTTCGGCGCGATCCGCGGCCAGAGCCAGGTGTTCGAGCAGCTGCAGCCCAAGATCACGCTGCGCTACGCTCTGTCCGACGACATCAACGTCTATGGAAACTGGGGCGTCGGCTTCAAGTCGGGCGGCTTCAACAACCAGGGCTCGGCGGCGATCGTCGACCAGAATTTCGTCCAGTTCATCGGCGCCGATGTCACCATCAACGACCAGTATGAGAAGGAAACCTCCAGCGCCTTCGAAGCCGGCGTGAAGGGCAACCTGTTCGACGGCCGCGTGACCTTCGATGTGGCGGGCTTCTACACCAAGGTCGAGGACATGCAGTTCTTCGAATTCTTCGTGGGCTCGTTCGGCCTGCTGCGGGTCGTTTCCAACATCGACAAGGTCGACCTGTGGGGCGGCGAAATCAACCTGACCGCCCAGATCCTGGACGGCTGGACGGTGTTCGGCTCGGCCAACATCACCGACAGCGAGATCAAGAAGAACAGCTCGCGGCCCTCGACCGTGGGCAACAAGAGCCCCTACACCGCCGACTACACCTGGAACCTCGGCACCCAGCTGAGCCTGCCGGTCAGCGACAGCATGACCGTCTTCGGCCGGGCCGACTGGCGCCGCACCGGGCCCACCTGGTTCCACACCGTCCAGAACCAGGAAGCCCCGACGCTCTTCTCCGGCCTGCTGCCCAACTCGGCCCTGCAGCTCCCGGCCTTCGTCGGCGATGCCCGCTACGACGTCGCCCAACGCGACGCCTTCGACGTGGTGAACCTGCGCGCCGGCCTCGAATTCGGCAACCTGTCGGTCGCGGTGTTCGCCGACAATGTGTTCGACGAACAGTATATCAACGAAGCGATCCCCGCGATCGAGTTCGGCGGGAGCTTCATCAGCCCCGGCGCGAGAAGGATGATCGGCGTGGAGGCTGGGTTTAAATTTTAAACCCAGCCGCGCCGCGGCTGCCGTTAGTGCGCAGCACTAATCGGCAGACTCGCGGCCAGCCCGGCCGGCGGGGCGGAGGGCATCGGCCCGACGAACCCGTCCGACGAGTCCGGCTTTGCCGGACCCTTCTTCTTACTTCCTTCTTCAGTGCCAAAGCGGACTCGGCGGCGTTCCGCGTTTGCGCGGACATCCGCGCGGCGCCGCCGGCCGCGCCCTCACGCAAAACACCGGCCACTTCCCCCAAGGAGCAGTCTGCGCCAAACTCCGCCGATGGGCCGCGAAACCACAGCCATAGCCCACTGGCAGGGCCAGTCCGGCTCTGTCCGCCTGCACCTCGACAGCAATGCCTTCGACCTGAAGGGCGCCATCCGCCTCAGCATCCCGCGCGCCGCGATTGCCGACCCGCGGGCCAGCAACGGCCGACTGACCATGACCGCCAACGGCGAGCAGCTCGCCATCGACCTGCCCGAAGCCGACGCCGCGCGCTGGTGTGTCGCCCTGCTGAAACCGGTGCCCAACCTTGCGCAGAAGCTCGGCATCGGCCCGCAAACCCCCGCCTTCCTCTTCGGCGAAACCGATGACCCCACCCTGCTGACCGCCCTCGGAAACGCCAGCGCCGCCGTGCCCGAGGAGGGCCAGATCCTCATCGCCATCGTGCGCGCAGTTGCCGACCTAGAGGCCCCCACCACCCTCGCCGGCCCCCGCCCGGTCTGGATCGTCACGGGCAAGGGCAAGCACGCCACCGTCCGTGAGAGCGACCTGCGCGCCTGGCTTCGCGAAGCAGGCTTCGGCGATTCCAAGAGCTGCGCCGTCTCCGAAACCCTCACCGCCACCCGCTGGCACCGCCGCAAGGGCTAGGAACCGCGCCGGGGCTTGCGCCCGGCCAGCATCCTGCCAACCTGCGCGCCGATGAACGCCCTCGACCCTGCCCCGTCCGCCCTCCAGCGCTACTGGACCGGAATCCCGCTGTGGAAGCGCATCTTCGCGGCCCTTCTGCTGGGTGTGGCCGCCGGCCTGGCCTTCGGCCCGGCGATGCAGGCCCTGGGCTGGATGGGGGAGCTGTTCATCCGGCTGATCCGGATGCTGGTGGTGCCGCTGGTGCTGGTGGTGATTGTCTCGGGGCTCGCCGGGCTTGGTGACCCGCGCAAGCTCGGCAGCATAGGGCTTCGCACGCTGGCGCTCTATCTGCTGACGACTGCGGTGGCTGTTGTCATCGGTGTCACGATCGCCATGGTCGTGCAGCCCGGGCTGGGGGTCACGCTTGGCGGCGCGGCAGCCCTTCCGCCGCCCAGCGCAGGCACCGGCTTCGGGCGCCAGCTGCTGGAGATTGTGCCGGTGAACCCCGTCGACGCGCTGGCGAAAGGCGCGATGCTGTCGGTCATCTTCCTCGCGATCCTCGTCGGTGTCGGCTGCATCCTGGTGGGCGAGGAGGCGCAGCCGCTTGTGCGCCTGTTCGATGCGGCAGCCGCGGTGTTCCTGCGGCTGGTCGGCCTCGTGATGGAGCTGGCGCCTTTCGCCGTGTTCGCACTGATCGCAATCGCCATCGGCACGGACGGGTTCAGCGCCTTCCTGTCGATCCTGAAGATCGCGATCTGTGTGGTGATCGGCGTCGCGCTGCAGCTCGGCGTCACCCACGCCGGGCTCGTCTGGTTCGGCGCGCGCGTGTCCCCCTTGCGCTTTTTCCGCAACGCGTCGGAAGCGATGCTGATGGGCTTTTCCACCGCCTCCTCCTCGGCAACGCTGCCGGTGGTGATGCAGGTGGCCGGCACGCGCATGGGCATCGGCAAGCCGGTCGTCTCCACCGTGCTGCCGCTGGGCTCCACCATGAGCATGGACGGCACGGCCATGTACATGGCGATCCTGTGCCTGTTCGGCCTTCAGGCGTTCGGCGTGACGCTGGAACCCGTGCAGCTGCTGCTGATGGCGCTGGTGACGGTGACGGTCGCGCTGGGCACCGCGCCGATCCCGGGCTCGTCGCTGTTCCTGATCGCCGGCATTCTCGCTTCGGTCGGCATACCGCCCGAACAGGCCGCCCTCATCGTCGCCTTCGTGCTGCCGTTCGACCGCCCGCTGGACATGATCCGCACCGTTCCCAACGTCACGTCGGACCTGGCGGTTGCAGCGGTGGTCGCGGCCCATGAGGGCGAGCTGGACCGGGGGGTGTTCAACGGCACGGCGAAAACGCCCGCCTAGAGCTCGCCCTCGCTGGCGTAGAAGCTGGCGAAGTCATTGTCCCAGACGAAGTTGGTGAAGCTCATCCCGATGGTGAGGCTGAGCCCCGTCACATGGTGCCACCAGCCCACCGGCAGGAACAGGATCTCGCCCGGTCCGATGTCCACTGTCAGCACCCGCGGGCGTTCGGCTTCGGGCACCCCGCCCAGCGTTGCGTTCGCCCCGAAGCGGCTGAAGCAGTGGCGGTGGTTCTGCATCCGGTGGGTTTCGGCCGGGCTGACGAGGGCGACGCGCTTGGTGCCGACCATGTTCACAAGCAGATTCTGCGTGAGATCATGGTGCCAGGGCGTGACGGTGCCCTTTGGCCCCATCCAGAAGAAGCCGTCGCCCAGCCGGCTGGGGCCCAGATAGCCCGGCAGGTCGCCCACATCGGCCCACAGCATCCCGAGCGCCTTGCGGTTCAGCCCGGAGTTGTTGGCAGTCACATAGAAGTCGTTGGTCTCGGGATCGTCGGCCAGCAGGGCCAGCACGTCGCGCCAGGGCATGCGCTTCTTGTGCGCGATCGAGTTCAGCTCGAAGTCGGGGTCGCCCTCGCGCGCCCATTGCACTTCGATCTCCGGATTGCCCAGCTTCGCCAGCCGCTCCAGGCTCCACTGCCGGCCGGGCCAATGGTCGGTCAGGCCGGTCAGCACCACCGGGGTAAGCGTGGTGTAATGGTCGCGGAAGAAATCCTCGGGCGAAAGCGCATGGCGGCGCACGACTTCATGCGTCCCCATCCGCTCCAGCTTTGCGCGCGCTTCCAGCAGCCAATCCCGCTTCTTCAGCCGGGCCTGCAGCAGGGCCGCGCCCTTCAGATAGGGGTGGGCGGCGGCGGCCGTCACCTCTGCGCTCGCGCCGGAAAAGGGAATGCCCTGCCTTACCAGCGCAGCGACAACCGCCTCGGCCGCCTCGCCCGACAGCAGCCGGGCCGCGACATCGGCCCGCTGCGCGTCGTCGAGCGCGGCGGGCGCCTGGCGGATCCCCAGCGCACGCATCGGGTCATCGGCGCGGAAGGTCTTGCGGGCGTCCAGCATTTCATCCGCCTACGACAGTTTTGTGACAAGTCGGTTTCCGAACCCTCAGACGGGACCCGGCATGATCCGCTTCATGAACTCGTCGAACATCGGCACGGTAAACGCCGTGTCGCCGTGCGCGGGGGAATAGAGCATCCCCTTCTTGATCAGGCTGTTGCGGATGGGGGCCAGCTGCGTCACCTGCTTGCCCAGCATCTCGGCAATGTCGCCCGAGCGGTGCGGCCCGGCCCCAAGCTCCGCCATCGCCCGCATGTAGCGCTTCTCGGTCGGGGTCAGCCGATCGAAGCGCACCCGGAAGAAGCTCGCGTCGAGTTCGGCGACGGCGGTCACCGTGGCATTGGCGACATCCTGCAGCGTTATCGGCGAGCAGAAGGCCAGGTCCCAGGCATGCTTGCCAAATTCCTGGATGTAATAGGGATAGCCCTGGGTCGCCTCGACAATGGCCCGAACGGCCTCGGGTTCGATCTCCTCGCCCTCGCGTTCGATCGGCAGGGCGATGGCGTTGGCCGCGGCCCCGGGGGGCAGCCGCGAGACCTCGTGAAACTCGAACAAGCGTTCGGAATAGCTCTTCGCCCGCCCCATCTGCGCCAGAAGCTGCGGCAGGCCGGCCCCCACCATGGTGAGCGGCAGGTCGGCTTGCGCGGTTGCGTGCATGGCCGAAATGAAGGCGGCAAGCTCCTGCTCGCGGATATACTGGATCTCGTCCATGTAGATCACGACCGCCGTGCCCCGCTCCTTCGCCGCCTCGCCCACAGCTGCAAACAGGTCGGTCAGATCAAGCTCGAGGTCTCCGCTGTCGGCAAGGCCAGGCTCCGGCGACAGATCGATGCCGACTTCGACGTCCTGATACGAGACCTTCAGCTTGGCAAAGCTCGCCAGCGCCCGAAGCGCCCGCTTGGCGCCGGCCTTGGCCGACTCCATCCGGTCGAGCCGCAGCAGGGTGGCCCGCATCGGCCCGGCAAGCATGGCCGGCAACGACCGGTCCTCCGGCGCTTCGACGCGGACGCTGAAAAGTCCGCGGGATTCCGCTTCGGCGCGCACCTTTCCCAGAAGAACGGTCTTCCCGACACCCCGGACACCGTAGAGGATGATGCTGCGGGCCTGCCGGCCAAGCGCGATCCGGTCGATATAGACCGCAATCCGCTCGATCAGCTCGTCGCGACCGGCAAGCTCGGGGGGCTGGCTGCCGGCACCTGGCGTGAAAGGGTTGCGTCGCGGGTCCATGCAACATCTTATCAAGAGCCGCTAAGGGTGGAAACATCGATATTTTGATGAACCCCAGATGAACAGGGTCCGTCGCCCTCTGGCGCCCGGCGCTGCCCCCCGCTAGCGCCACCCATCATGCCAGCCGTCCTTGCCAACGAAGCCTATCTGGCCGCCGTGCTCGCCCAGCTTGCCGTGATCATCCTGATGGGCCGCGCGATGAACCATCTGTTCGTCCGCCTCGGCCAGCCGGGCGCGGTTGGCGAGATCATCGGCGGCCTGATGCTCGGCCCCTCGCTGCTCGGGCTGATCGCGCCCGACTTCCACGCCGCCTTTTTCCCGAAAGACACCGCGCGGACCCTGTTCGTGATCGGCCAGATCGGGCTGGTGCTGCTGATGTTCGAGATCGGCGCCGATTTCGAGTTCGGCCATCTGAAGGACCGCCGCCACCGGCGCGCCGCCATCCTGAACGCGACGTTCTCCATCGTGGTTCCCTTCGCGGCCGGGGTCGGCGTCGGCCTGCTGTCCCACGGGCCGCTGGCGCCGGGCATCGACCGCATCCTCTACAGCCTGTTCTGCGGCGTTGCGCTCGCCATCACGGCGGTTCCGATCCTGGGCCGCATCCTGCGCGAATATGGCCTCAACCGCACGCCCGTCGGCGTGGTCGCAATCGCATCGGCGGCCGTCAACGACGTTGTGGGCTGGCTGATCCTAGCCGGCATCTCGGCGCTGGCACTCGCGACACTGGGCGACGGCTTCTTCCTGCTCAGGATCGCGGCGCTCGCAGCGCTGGGCCTGTCGCTGCGCTTCCTGATGGTGCCGCTGGTCGACCGGATGATGCGCCTGTGGGCGCCCGAGCTTACCGAAGGCCGGCTGCCCAGCGCCTTCCTCGCCATCACCATCGCGCTCGCCTTTGCCGGCGCGCTCGCAACCGAGGCGATCGGCATCTTCGCCATCTTCGGCGGCTTCGCGCTCGGCCTCGTCTATCACCGCCACCCGCCATTCGTGGAGGTGTGGAAGCGCTCGGTCGGGCAGTTCGTGCTGGTCTTCTTCCTGCCGGTCTTCTTCACCCTCACCGGCCTTCGAACCGACATCTGGGGGCTTGGCCTTGCAGACCTGCCCTGGCTGGCGCTCATCCTGTCGGCCTCGATCCTGTCAAAGATCCTGCCCTGCTATCTCGCCGGGCGGCTCTCCGGCTTTTCGAAGCCCGAAAGCTGGCTTCTGGGCAGCCTGATGAACACCCGCGCGCTGATGGAGCTGATCGTCCTCAACATCGCCTATGATCTGGGCTTCCTGCCGCAGAAGATGTTCACCATGCTGGTGCTGATGGCCGTGGTGACCACCATGATGACCGGCCCGCTGCTGCGGCTGATCCTGCCCCGCATGGGCCACCCCCTTCCGGCGCCTGGCGCCGCACGCGAGGCCTAGGCTTCGGTGTAGCCCCCGGGCACGGCAAGCGGCAG
>JBGTBK010000067.1:0-1522 GCA_041749355.1 Sandaracinobacter sp.
GATCAGCGCCTGCTGATCCCGCAGCAGCGCGTCCTTCTCAGCCTCGGTCAGCCGGCGAAATGGGGCAAGCACCATTGTCAGCATGAATCACGCCGCCGAGTCCGTGGCAAGCCCCTTCAGCCAGCGAGGTGAGCAATTACCTGGGTGTTTGGACTCGTAATGCTTTCCATTGTTCTTCTTTTTGTGTCGTTTGTTTTGATACACAGCAGCTCGAACGAAGCCCGAAAGATATTTCCTTTCGTTGTTTCAGTGTTCGGTTTTACGTTTGGCCTGAGTGTTTCAAGAATGTTTTACTTGGTCTGGCGCGATTTGGATATTGTTCGTTTGCAGGCGAACGTAATTTTGTCTGCGGCCAGCGTACAGGAACGAAAGCTCGAAGCCGATTCGGCTAATCTGAAGATTACAACCATGAATGACGCGAGGATCCGGCAGAACCCGGCCGAAAAGTCCGCTCAATAACTTTCCGATGTTGTGACAGCTTTGATAGCGGCCGGCGGCAAAGCCGCCGAGTCCGCCTGAAGGCCCAGAAGAACAGGAAGGGTTGCGGGCACAGCCCGCTTGTCGGACGGGTTCGCGGGCCTTCAGGCCCACGCCCCGCCGGCCAGGCCTTCGGCGAGTCGTGGATTTGGGCTGCGCCCAAACCATCGCCGCCTCCGGCCCCGCCAAACCCTTGCCTCTGCCCCATGCCCATGCTCTTCTCGGCACACGCCCTGCCAGATTCGGAGTGTCCCATTCTCGACCAGGCCCGCTTCTCCAGCCTCGTCTCCACCATCTACGATGGCATCGCCGACGAACAGGCCTGGGAAACGGCGATGGGCCAGGTCTGCTCCGCATTCGGAATGCACTTCGCGCTCGTCGCCCTGCTCGATCGCCAAAAGGGCGATTTCGCCCAGACCGGCTTTTACGGCACACGCACGCCCACGATGGAGGCCGGCTTCGCCGACTATGAAGCCCACTGGTACACCCAGGACCCAACGGTCGAAATCACGCGCCACCAACCAGACCTCGGTCTGATCGACACCGGCCTCCACCCGGCCATGCGGGCCGAATCGGCCGCCGATCACATGCGCTTCAACCGCCAGGCGCTTGGCTCCCGCCGCTGGTTGCTGGCCTACACCAATGTCGAGAACCGCTTCGCCTTCGGCTTCTCCGCCCATTTCAGCGATCCCGACGCCGCCTTCTTCGGCTCCGGGAAGGCCGATTTCCAGCGCCTGTTCGGCCACATGGAACACGCCCGCAGGCTCGCCTCCCGGCCCCGCCTCTTGCACGACCCCGCAGTCCCCGCCCTGATCGCCGACGCCAGCGGACGCGTCGCAGACATCACCCCGGCAGCCGCAACCCTGCTCCAGGCCGCAGACGGCCTCACCCTGCGCCATGGCCTCCTCAAGGCCAGCGCCGCCGGCGAACAGAACCGGCTCGAAGCCCTGCTCCACGCCGCAACCTCGGCACTCGACACTGGCAGCAGCGGCGGCTGGATGCGGATCACGCGCACCACGGCAGCCATGCCGCTGCTCCTGCGCGC
>JBGTBK010000068.1:0-6423 GCA_041749355.1 Sandaracinobacter sp.
CCGCCCGCCCCGACGTCATCGCAGCCGAGGAACAGCTGCGCGCCGCCCGCGCCAACATCGGCGCCGCGCGCGCCGCCTTCTTCCCGCAGATCTCGCTCACCGGCGGCCTCGGCTATGCGTCGGCCGATCTTGCCAACCTGTTCACCGACGACGGCCTCAACTGGTCGTTCGGGCCATCCATCTCGGTTCCGCTGTTCGACTGGGGGCGGCGGAAGGGCAATGTCGACCTCGCGCTCGCCCGCGAGGACATCGCGGTCGCAAGTTACGAACGCACCGTCCAGCAGGCCTTCCGCGAGGTCTCGGACGGGCTGTCGGGCCGGGCCTATTTCGCCGAGGAAGTCGCCGCCCAGGAGCGAGCAACCGTCGCCCAGCGCCAGATCGCCCGGCTGGCGCAGATCCGCTACCGCGAGGGCGTTGCCAACTATCTCGAGGTGCTGGACGCCGAGCGCAACCTGTTCACCGCCGAGCAGCAGCTGCTGTCGCTCAGGCGGCAGGAGCTCGACAATCTGGCGGCACTCTATGCCGCCCTTGGCGGAGGGCTTCCGCCAGCCGGCTGAACAGCGCCTGCCTGCGCCAGTCTGTCGCACCCCAGAGCTTCGCCGGGTTTTGACCGGGATCAAGGCCGCCCTGCTCGCCAGCCGCCAGAAGTGTCACCATCCGGCCCTAACCATGGGCGGTAACCGCATGATCGGGGCACGACAGACAATGACAGCCTTTCTCCAGGCCGGGGCCTATCTTCTCTTCGGGATCATGTCCCTGTTCATGATCGCGACCGCCACCTCGGCGGGCTTTGCGATCCACGGGGTCATCATCCTCATCGCCTGCCTGCTGGCAGCCTTCACCACGCTCAGGCAGCTGGAGCCGTCGCCGGCCGGCGGCTGGTACCTGCCCGACCGGTCGAACGGCGGCTACCACGACGGCGTCATCAAGGCGGGGCTCATCGCCACCGTCTTCTGGGGCGTGGTCGGGATGCTGGTGGGCGTGGTGATCGCAGCCCAGCTCACCTTCCCGACGCTTGGCTGGGGGATCGAGTATCTGAGCTTCGGGCGCCTGCGGCCGCTGCACACCTCGGGCGTGATCTTCGCCTTCGGTGGCAACGCGCTGCTGGCCACCAGCTTCTGGGTGGTGCAGCGCACCTGCCGCACCCAGCTATGGGCGCCTGGGCTGGCCTGGTTCGTCTTCTGGGGCTACCAGCTCTTCATCGTACTGGCGGCCTCTGGCTATGTGCTGGGCATCACCCAGTCGCGCGAATATGCCGAGCCGGAATGGTATGTGGACCTCTGGCTCACCATCGTCTGGGTCGCCTATCTCGCCGTCTATGTCGGCACCATCGTGAAGCGGCGCGAGCCGCACATCTATGTCGCCAACTGGTTCTACCTCGCCTTCATCATCACGATCGCCATGCTGCATGTGGTGAACAATCTGGCGGTTCCCGTCGGCTTCTCCGACAAGAGCTACGGCGTCTGGGCCGGCGTGCAGGATGCGCTGACCCAATGGTGGTACGGCCACAATGCGGTCGGCTTCTTCCTGACTGCCGGCTTCCTGGGCATGATGTACTATTTCGTTCCCAAGCAGGCCGGAAAGCCGGTCTATTCCTACCGGCTCTCGATCGTCCACTTCTGGAGCCTGATCTTCCTCTACATCTGGGCCGGCCCGCACCACCTGCACTACACGGCGCTGCCTGACTGGGCGCAGTTCCTTGGCATGACCTTCTCGATCATGCTGTGGATGCCCAGCTGGGGGGGGATGATCAACGGCCTGATGACGCTGGAAGGCGCGTGGGACAAGATCCGCACCGACCCCATCATCCGGATGCAGGTGGCAGCCCTCGCCTTCTACGGCATGTCCACCTTCGAGGGGCCGATGATGTCGATCCGCTCGGTGAACGCACTCAGCCACTACACCGACTGGACGATCGGGCACGTCCACTCCGGCGCGCTCGGCTGGGTCGGCATGATCAGCTTCTCCAGCATGTATTTCCTGGCGCCCCGCCTGTTCGGCGTGCAGCGCATCTACTCGCTGCGCATGATCAACTGGCACTTCTGGATGGCGATGGCGGGGATCACCCTCTACACCGCCTCGATGTGGGTCGCCGGCATCATGCAGGGCCTCATGTGGCGGGAGTTCAACGCCGAAGGCTATCTCGTCTACTCCTTCGCCGAAGTCACGGCCGCCATGCACCCCTATTATCTGATCCGCCTCGGCGGGGGGGTGCTGTATCTGGTCGGCGCCCTGTTCATGGTGTGGAACATCTGGATGACGGCCAAGGGCCGGATCCGCGACGAAGCCCCGCTCGACGCCGGCGCGCCGCACAACCCGCACACCGACAGACCTGTCGCGGACGGACCACGTGTCCCCGTCCCCGCCGCCCAGCCCGCCGAATAGGAGCGCCAAGATGGCCTTCGAATCCCACGCCAAGATCGAACGCAACGTCACGATCCTCGCCGTCCTCACCCTGCTTGTGGTGATGATCGGCGGGCTGGTGCAGCTTGCCCCGCTCTTCTTCCTGGAAAACACCATCGAGAAGGTGGAAGGGGTCCGCCCCTACACCCCGCTGGAGCTCGCCGGGCGCAACATCTACATCCGCGAGGGCTGCTACACCTGCCACTCGCAGATGATCCGCCCGTTCCGCGACGAAGCCGAGCGCTTCGGCCATTACAGCCTTGCCGCCGAAAGCATGTACGACCACCCCTTCCAGTGGGGCTCCAAGCGCACCGGGCCCGATCTTGCCCGGGTCGGCAACCGCTACTCCGATGAATGGCACGTCCAGCACCTCACCAACCCGCGCGACGTGGTGCCGGAATCGATCATGCCAGCCTACCCCTTCCTGAAGGAAAAGCTGCTCGACACCCACAATATCGCCGGCCACCTGAAGGCCAACCGCACCGTGGGCGTGCCCTACAGCGACGAGGCGATCGCAAGCGCGCTTGCCGACATGAAGGCCCAGGCCGACCCCAACGCCGACCCGACCGACCTGCAGCGCCGCTATCCCAAGGCACAGGTCCGCGACTTCGACGGCGATCCGACGCGCCTCACCGAGATGGATGCCGTGGTCGCCTATCTCCAGATGCTCGGCACGCTGGTCGACTTCGACAGCTACGTGCCCGAACAGAACCGGCGCTGAGGAGGCGAGGATGGACTATCAGACACTCCGCACCTTTGCCGACAGCTGGGGCCTCCTGTTCATGACACTGGTCTTTGCTTTCGCAATCGGCTGGGCGCTCCGCCCCGGCGCGCGGCCCGCGCAGGACGACGCCCGAATGATCCCCTTCCGTGACGATGAGGCAGGCCAATGAGCGCCGATCCCAAAGACAGCAGCAATTCCTCCGGTCCCGGCACCACCGGCCACGAATGGGACGGCATCCAGGAGCTGAACAACCCGCTGCCGCGCTGGTGGCTGTGGATCTTCTATGCCTGCATCGCCTTCGCGCTGGTCTGGATGGTGCTCTACCCCTCCTGGCCCATCCCCGGCGGCGCCACACCCGGCACGCTCGGCTATTCCAGCCGCGTCGAAGTCGAGAACCAGATGCGCGAACTGGAGGCCGTCCGGGCGGCTCCGCTCAAGGGCCTCGAGCAGATGGCGCTGGCCGACATTCCGAAGAACCCGCAGGTCTTCCAGGCCGCCGTCGAGGGGGGCCGCTCGGCCTTCAAGGTGCACTGCATCCAGTGCCACGGCACGGGGGCTGCGGGCTCCAAGGGCTACCCCAACCTCAACGACGACGACTGGCTGTGGGGCGGAAGCATGGAGGAAATCCATGGAACGCTGGTGAACGGCATCCGCTATCATGCCAACGACAACACGCGGCAATCGATGATGCCCGCCTTCGGCAAGGACGGCCTCCTCACCAAGGCCGAGATCGCCGATGTGGTCGAACATGTGCGCGCCATTTCGAAGCAGGAACACAACCAGGCAATGGCGGCCCGCGGTGGCGCCATCTTCGCCCAGCAGTGTGCAAGCTGCCACGGCGAGCAGGGACAGGGCCTGAAGGACTTCGGCTCGCCCAACCTGTCGGACGGCATCTGGCTCTATGGCGGTGACCGCGCGTCCCTCACCCACACCCTCACCTATGCCCGCGCGGGTGTCATGCCGGCCTGGAACGAGCGGCTGTCGGAAGCCACCATCCGCAAGCTGACCGCCTATGTGCACAGCCTTGGCGGCGGGGAGTGAACATCGTGCAAGGCCCCCTGAAGCCCGCCCCTGCCGGGCCGAACGGGCTCAATCCCAACAGCCCCTTCTACAAGAAGCGGGAAAAGGTTCACCCGAAGAAGGTGGAAGGCCCCTTTCGCCGCTTCAAGTGGATCGTGCTGTTCCTCACGCTTGGCGTCTATTACCTGACGCCCTGGCTGCGCTGGGACCGGGGGGAATTCTCGCCGAATCAGGCCGTGCTCGTCGATCTCGCCAACCGCCGCTTCTACTTCGGCCCCATCGAGATCTGGCCGCAGGAATTCTACTATGTCGCCGGCCTGCTCATCATGGCAGGGCTGGGGCTGTTCCTGGTGACGACATCTGTCGGCCGCGCCTGGTGCGGCTATGCCTGCCCGCAGACGGTGTGGACCGACCTGTTCATGGCGGTCGAGCGCTGGATCGAGGGTGACCGCAACGACCGCATCAAGCTCGACAAGGCGCCGATGAGCGCGTCCAAGTTCGCCAAGCGCGCCTCGAAGCACGCCGTCTGGCTGCTGATTGCGGTGCTTACGGGCGGCGCCTGGGTCTTCTACTTCACCGACGCACCCACCCTGTTCCGCGACCTCGTCGCCGGCCAGGCGCCCTTCGTTGCCTATGCGACCATCGGCGTCCTCACCTTCACCACCTGGTCGCTCGCAGGCCTGATGCGCGAACAGGTCTGCACCTACATGTGCCCCTGGCCCCGCATCCAGTCGGCGATGCTTGACGAGGACAGCTTCCTCGTCACCTACAAGGCCTGGCGCGGCGAAACCCGCGGCAGCGTGAAGGACAAGGCCGCCAACCCCGACAGCATCGGCGACTGCGTCGATTGCATGGCCTGCGTGAACGTCTGCCCGACAGGCATCGACATCCGCAACGGCCCGCAGCTGGAGTGCATCACCTGTGCGCTGTGCATCGATGCCTGCAACGACGTGATGGACAAGCTCGGCCGCCCCCGCGACCTGATCGGCTACACCACCCTGACGCGCGACGTCGCCGAATCCAAGGGCGAAACGCTTCCGCCGATGTGGAAGGTGATCGCCCGCCCGCGCGTGCTGCTCTATGCCGCCGTCTGGGCCGGCATCGGCATCGCGATGCTGGTCGTGCTGGCCGGACGGGCCCGGATGGACATCTCCGTCGCGCAGGAGCGCAACCCCGTCTATGTCGTGCTGTCGGACGGTGACATCCGCAACAGCTACACGGTGAAGCTGCTCAACAAGGAAGCCCGCCCCCGCGAGTTCGACCTGACCGTCTCCGGCCTCGACAATGCCCGCCTGTCCGTGCCGGTGACGGGCGAAGCCCCGGCGAAGCGCATCCGGCTGGCAGTCCGCCCGGACGGGGTCGACACCTACCTGGTGCAGGTCCGCGTACCCGCTGCCTCGATCCGCGAGGAACAGTCGCAGATCCTCTTCAAGGCCACCGCTGCAGACGGCGACGGCGACACCATGGAAACCGCCCGCTTCACCGCCCCCGAGCGGGATGACGACGAGCAGGGAGACGACGAATGAGCAGCCCCTTCACAGGGCGGCGCGCCCTCGCCGTGATCGGCGGCGGCTTCGGAATCGTCGTGGCCGTCAACCTGGCGCTGGCCTTCTTCGCCACCCGCAGCCACCCCGGCCTGGTGGTCGACAACAGCTATGTCGCAAGCCAGAAGTTCAACGGCTGGCTGGCGCAGGGCCGGGCGCAGAAAGCCATGGGCTGGACCGTGACGACAGAGGCAACACCGCTTGCCCTAACCGTAACCGCCATGGGGCCTCTCGAAACGCCGCTGACGGGGCTTTCGGTCGTTGCAAGCCTCGAACATCCGATGGGTGCCGAACCCACCCGCAACCTGCCGCTCGTGGAAACCGCGCCCGGCATCTACAGCGCCCCGCACGGCCTGTCGGCTGGCCAATGGCGCACCGAAGTCCGGCTGCAGCGCGGCTCGGAGCGCTTCTACAAGGCCCAGCGCCTGTTCATCGCCCCGGCAGGCTGACTTGGCGACGCTCGCCCCACCCGAACCGCTTGCCCCGGGCAAGCCGGACTCGAGCCTCGGCCTGTTCGTCGCCCAGCCGGCCCCCGGCCTTGCCCGGATCGACCTGCATGTGCCCGCCATCCACTGCGCCGGCTGCATCCGCAAGGCCGAGGGTGCCGTGCGGGCGCTTCCGGGGATCAGCCTTGCCCGGGTGAATTTCACCACCCGCCGCCTGACCGCGGAATGGGCGGACGGCGCTGCAACGCCCGAGCAGGTGGTCGACGCGCTCGCCGCCGTCGGCTTC
>JBGTBK010000069.1:0-2773 GCA_041749355.1 Sandaracinobacter sp.
GGTGCGCACGGCCGACGGCTGGAAGCTGCTGCCGGCGCGGCTGCTGCTGCCCAAGGGGCAGGTGGATCTGGCGGCCGACATTGGCGGCGACGGGCGCGAGCTTCGGCTGGCGATGCGCGATGTCGACCTGTCGATCCTGGACCTGTTCTCCAGTCGCTTCGGCTTTGGCGGCAAGGCGACCGGGCAGCTGGTGATCCGGGCGGCTGGCGGCGCGAAGATCCCCGTTGGCGAAGCGAATCTGACCATCACCGGGCTGCAGCGCCCTGGTGTGACGGGGATCACGGTGCCGGTGGATGTGCGCCTTTCGGCGCAGTCCGATGGGTCTGGCCTGGTGCTTGGCGCCAACCTTTCGTGGCAGAAGAATGATCTTGGCCGGTTGGTGCTTCGGGTGGACCCGGGGCCCGGAGAGACACCGGAGGCGCGCTTTGCCGCCGGGCGGCTTTCGGGCGGGGTGCGCTACAACGGGCCGGTGGAGCCGCTGTGGGCGCTCGGCGGGTTCGAGGGACAGGAGCTGAAGGGCGCGATCGCGATCGGGGCCGATTTCTCGGGCACGCCGGCCGATCCGGCGCTTTCCGGGATCGCCCGGGGCAAGGGGCTGATCTATCGCAACGCGGCCTTCGGGACGGAAATCGTGGACCTGGCGTTTGACGGCCAGTTCGACGGCAGCCTCCTGAAGGTGAACAGCATCACCGGCCGGGCCAATGGCGGGACGCTGACGGGCAGCGGCGTGGTCCGGCTGGGGCTGGAGCAGACGATCGACCTGTCGGTCGATCTGCAGCGGGCGCGGCTTGCCAATTCCGACACGCTTGAATTCACCCTGTCGGGGCCGCTGAGGCTCCAGGGGCAGGGGTTCAAGACGGTGCTGTCGGGTGACCTTCGGGTTGATTCGGCGCGGGTGCAGCTGGTGCAGGTGGAAACCAGCGAAATCCCGCAGCTTCAGGTGCGCCGCGCGGGCGAAGTGCGGGTGCCCGAGCCGGAGCCGACCCTGTCGGCCTCGACCATCGGGCTGGATGTGCGGGTCAGGGCCGACGACCGGGTGCAAGTCGAGGGCATGGGCCTCGAGAGCGTGTGGCGCGGGGACATCCGCGTGCGCGGCACGGCCGCAGCGCCCCAGTTCATCGGCACGGCGACGCTGGCGCGCGGTGAATTCACCTTTGCGAGCAGCAGCTTCGAGCTGACCAGCGGACGGGTGGGCTTCAACGGGCGCCCGCTGGACAGCTCGATCAACATCCAGGCGCAGACCCAGGCCGACGATGTGACGGCCTTCGTCACCATCAGCGGGACTGCGGGCAAGCCCGACATCCGATTCAGCTCGTCACCCACCCTGCCGCAAGACGAGATCCTGTCGCGGCTGCTGTTCGGGGCGTCGGTCGCCGACCTGAGTGTGACCGAGGCGGTGCAGCTGGCGACCGCGGTTGCCGGCCTGCAATCGGGCACCGACACGATGGGCAAGATCCGCCGGTCTGTGGGCGTGGACCGGTTGCGGATCGTTGGTGACAATGCCGAGACGGGGATGGGGACGGGCATCGCGATCGGCAAGCGCCTGACGCGGAACATCTATGTCGAGGTGCTGACCGACAGC
This sequence comes from Sandaracinobacter sp., assembly GCA_041749355.1. Taxonomy (GTDB): domain Bacteria; phylum Pseudomonadota; class Alphaproteobacteria; order Sphingomonadales; family Sphingomonadaceae; genus Sandaracinobacteroides. The sequence goes on from JBGTBK010000069.1 coordinate 1,583, forward strand.
CAGGGCAACACGCTGACAACGCTGCAGCTGACGCTGAGCCGGATCTGGAGCGTGTTTGTCGAGGTCAGCTCGGTTGGAGAGAGCAGTGTGAACCTGAGGTATCAACGCGAGAGGTGATGGCCGAAGGCAGCAGCGATCAGTGCGCAGCGCTTACTCGCTGACTTGCCGAAAGCGTTGCCGGCCGCCGGGCAAAGCCCGCCGAGTCCGGCTGGAGAGCAGAAGAACAAGGAAGAAAAACACGCGGCAAAGCCGCGTCGTCGGACGCGTCGGTCGACCTTAGGGTCGCCCGCGCGCCGGCCGGATGACACGGTGAGTCTGCGGACCTTCGGATGATCGCGGCTTTGCCGCAATCCTCCTCCAGGCCGCAGCCACCTTAGTCATCAACAGGATCAGTCGCCGTCTTCACGCCCTCGACGACCGTCCGCGCGGCGCCCACGATGTTGAGCCCTTGGGTGCAGCCGGTCATGCCGCCGGCGCCCTGGGTGGAGCAGCTGCCGATGCCTGTGGCGGCGGTTCGGCTGGAGACGAGGGCGGAGCGGTTGGCGGCGACCTGGTCTTCGCGGGCGATTGCGGCGGCGCGCTCCTGTTCGCGAATGTCCTTGGGGATGCGATACCGCTCTTCCTCGGGGCGGCGGGCGCAGACGACGATCTCATCCGGATTGGTGGAGGTGGGGCAGGGATCGGTGCCATAGACCACCACCGTGCGGGAGCGGTAGTTGCCGTCCTGCGCCTGGGCAGGCGCAACCGCCAGCGCCAGCGGCGCGGCTGCAAGACCAAGGGCGACCATCCAGCGCATCCGAACCTCTCCGAAACTGACTGTTCTGATGTAGCAGAAACACCGCCCCGTATGAATGGGGGCTGAGCCGGTTGCAACCAATTGCCACTGGCACTTGACGTGCCGCATCCGGGCGAAGAAGCCGGAACCAAGGAGAGCATCCGGACATGGCGGCGGGGATACACGGGCTTGGGGTTCAATCGCTGCTTGCGGCGTTTCGCGCCGGGCGGGTGAGCGTGGTGGCGGCCACCGCCCACTATCTGGAGCGGATTGCCCGCCATGATCCCGTGCTGAAGGCCTTCACCCATGTGGACGCAGCGGGTGCCGAGCGAGCGGCGCAGGCGAGTGCGGCGCGCTGGGACGCAGGCACGGCGCGTGCGCTGGAAGGCGTGCCGGTAGCCGTGAAGGCGAACCTC
>JBGTBK010000070.1:0-5965 GCA_041749355.1 Sandaracinobacter sp.
GCCGGCAAGCCGGGCCGTCGCGTCCGGGTCCCAGCCAAGGCCAAGCGCGATGGCGTCATGCTCCAGCCCGCCCGCCCGGGGATTGCCCCAGCGGGACCGCTCGACATTGCCGGTCTCGTCGGTGCCGATGGGCACTTCGGAGGCCGGGAGGTTGGGAAGGCTTGCCAGCAAGTCGGAGAGGGCTGCGCTCTGCTCGCGTTCCTCGGCTTCTGCGCCTGCGATTTCGGCCTTCAGCAGGGCAACTTCGGCCATCAAGGTCGCGGCTTCTGCCTCGTCCTTGCGGCCCTTGGCGGCGCCGATCGCCTTGGAGGCTTCGTTGCGACGGGCAAGCGCTGTCTGCAAGGCGGTCTGAACGGCGCGCAGCGCACTGTCGGCTGCGAGGAGTGGAGCGGACGCGCCATTGACACCCCGCCGTGCCAGCGCTGCGTCGAACGCGGCCGGATCCGCGCGAAGGGCCTTGATGTCGTGCATGCCGGGCCTATGGCCCCGCCCGCGTCCGCGGGCAAGCATCCGTCAGCCCGTGTCCGCGGGCAAGCGCCCTTCCGCCGCCTGAAGGGGCAAGCGTCCTCCCTCTCCTTGCGGGTTGCGCGCTGGCCTGCGCAGGCGTCTGCTGCACATCGAAGGGAGAGCGGGATGCACGCACGTTCGCTGACAAATGCCGTGGCGCTGGTGACGGGGGCTGCAAGCGGCATGGGGGCCGCGACTGCGCGCATGCTGGCGGCCGAAGGCGCACGCGTGGCGGTGACCGATGTGAACCATGTCGGCGCCGAGGCTGTGGCGAAGGAGTGCGGCCCCTCGGCCCGCGCCTGGGCGCTGGATGTGGGAGATGCCGACTCCATCGCGGCCGTGATGGCCGAGGTTGCCGAATGGGGCGCGCGGCTGGACGTTCTGGTGAACAATGCCGGGATCGCCGGCTTCGCACCGATCGACGACCCGGACTACGAGGCGCTGTGGGACCGGATCGTCCGGGTGAACGCAACAGGCGAGATGCGGATGGTGCGCGCCTGCCTGCCGCTGCTGCGGCAGTCGGAACATCCCCGGATCGTGAACATCGCCAGCACCGAGGCGCTTGGCGCAACTGCCCAGGACAGCGCCTATTGCGCGGCCAAGGCGGCGGTGACCGGCCTGACCCGCGCGCTTGCGGTGGAGCTGGGCCGGGAAGGGATCACTGTGAACTGCGTCTGCCCGGGGCCGATCGACACGGGGATGACGCAAGGTATCGCGAGCAACGACAAGCAGACCTATGCCCACCGCCGAACCGCACTCAGGCGCTATGGCCGGCCCGAGGAGGTGGCGTTTGTGACGGTCAGCCTGTGCATGCCCGGCGCAAGTTTCATCACGGGGGCGACAATCCCGGTTGATGGCGGGCTGATGGCGCGGAACGCCTGATTGTGCGGGCTGTTGGCCCGCAACGCCTGAGGGCGTCAGCCGGGCAGCGGGCCATTCTGGCGCAGGAATTCGCCGGCGAGATGCAGCGAGCCGCAGACGAGGACGCGGCAGGCGCCGTCGATCCGGTCCATCGCGGTTGCAAGGTCATCGGCGCAGTCGGCCTTCATGCCGGCCGCGGTTGCCGCTGCTGCAAGGTCGGCGGGCGAAGTCTGTGCATGGCCATCGACCGGCACCATCGTCATGCGGGTGCCGCGCGGGAATGCGCGCAGGAAGCCTGTGTGGTCCTTCGAGGCGAGCATGCCGATAATGGCATGGGGCGCAAGCGAGGGGGTGGCAGCCGCGAGATGCTGGGCCAGCGCCTTGCCGGCGGAGGGATTGTGACCGCCATCGACGAGCAGTTCGCAACCGGGCGGCAGGCGGTCGAGCAGCGGGCCGGCCACGATTCGCTGCAGGCGTGCGGGCCATTGCGCCCAGCCCATGGCCGAACGGAGCGCGCTGTCGGGCACGGAAAGCGCTTCCTGGGCGCGGATCATCGCGACGGCAAGCGCGGCATTGTCGTTCTGATGGGAGCCCGCAAGCTTGGGCAGCGGCAGCTTCAGCGCCTCGGCATCCGGATCTGCCAGCTGGCGGAAGGCGAGGTTGCCTTCATAGACGGCGGCGTCCCAGGCCTCGCCACGCGGCAGCAGCCGTGCGCCGCGAGGGATTGCGATCTCGGCGACGGCATTGGCGATTGCGGCCGGGTACTTCTGGGTGACGAGCGGCACGCCGCGCTTGGCGATGCCGGCCTTTTCGCCGGCGATGTGGCGAAGCGTGGGGCCAAGGATCGCGACATGGTCCAGCGCCAGCTGGGCGATTCCGGTCGCCACCGGCTGGGGCACGACATTGGTGCTGTCGAGCCTGCCGCCGAGGCCGACTTCCAGGATGGTGGCGTCGGCCGGGGTTGCAGCGAACAGCAGGAAGGCGGCCGCCGTGATGGCCTCGAAGAAGGACAGCGGCTGGCTCGCGTTGAATCGCAGCACGTCTGCCAGCGCCTCGGCGAAATCCTCGTCGGTGACGAGTGTGCCAGCGACCCGGATGCGTTCGTTCACCCGGACCAGATGCGGCGAGGTGAAGACGTGGACGCGGTGGCCGGAGGCTTCGAGCGCTGCGCGCAGGAAGGCGCAGGTGGAGCCCTTGCCGTTGGTGCCGGCCACATGAAACACTGGCGGGATCTTCTGGTGCGGGCTTGCCATGCGCTTCAGCAGCCGCTCGATCCGGTCGAGCGAGAGATCGACGCCCGTGATGCGTTGCTGGCCGGCGGCAAGAAGCAGCCGGTCGAGGACAGGGTTGTCCGATCGGGCGAAATCCACCGGCTTCAGGCTCATGGCGGTTGGGTTCAGGCCTTCATCAGAAGGCCGATGAGGCGGCCCAGCGTTTCGGCCAGATCGTGCCGTTTCACGACCATGTCGACCATGCCATGCTCCAGCAGATATTCGGCGCGCTGGAAGCCCTCGGGCAGCTTCTCGCGGATGGTGCTCTCGATAACCCGCGCGCCGGCAAAGCCGATCAGCGCATTGGGCTCGGCGATGTGCACGTCGCCAAGCATGGCATAGCTCGCCGTCACGCCGCCGGTCGTCGGGTCGGTCAGCACCACGATATAGGGGAGGCGGGCTTCCTTCAGCTCCTGGATGGCGACCGTGGTGGCCGGCATCTGCATCAGCGAGAGAATGCCTTCCTGCATGCGCGCGCCGCCAGCGGCGGTGACCATCACGAACGGGCAGCGGGCTTCGATCGCAGCGCGCGCGCCGGTCACGAAGGCAGCGCCGACCGCGATGCCCATGGAGCCGCCCATGAAGGCGAAGTCCTGCACGCCGACGACGGCCGGATTGCCCTTGATCGTGCCCTTGGCCAGCAGCAGCGCGTCCTGCTCGCCGGTCGAGGTGCGGGCGGCCTTCAGCCGGTCGGGATAGCGCTTCTGGTCCTTGAACTTCAGCGGATCGTCGGGCGGGCTTGCGACTGCGATCCGCGCATAGCCTTCGTCGAACAGCATCTCGAAGCGTTCGTGGGCGCGGATACGCTCGTGATGGCCGCATTCGGCGCAGACCGACAGGTTGGCCTCGAACTCGCGGGTGTAGAGCATTGCGCCGCAGTTGCGGCACTTGGTCCACAGATTGTCGGGCGTTTCGCGCCGGCTGATGAAGCCGGTGAGGCGCTGCCGGGAACGGGTGAGCCAGCTCATGCCGCGGTTTCCAATCTTGCGCTGCGGACGGCAGCGGACAGCGTTGAAACGAACGCCTCCACTTCGCCCGGAATGTCGTTGGACTGGCGGGCGTGGGCCCCGCCTATGAGGTCGACGATTGCCGAGCCGACGACGACGGCATCGGCATGGGCTGCGATTGCGGCAGCTTGCGCTGGCGTTTTCACGCCGAAGCCGACTGCGACCGGAAGGGTGGTCGAGGCCTTCAGCCGGCGTACGGCGGATGCGATGTCGGCGGCCTCTGCGCTGTTGGCGCCGGTAATTCCAGCGACTGCGACATAATAAAGGAAGCCCGAGGCCCCTTCGAGAACGGCGGGCAGCCGAGCGGCATCGGTGGTGGGGGTGGCAAGGCGGACGAGGTGCAGGCCGGATCCGTTCAGCGCCGGTAGCACTTCTTCGGCTTCCTCCGGCGGCAGGTCTACCAGGATCACCCCATCAAGGCCGGCCGTGCGCGCGTCGGTTGCGAAGCGGTCGGGGCCATAGGCCAGGATCGGGTTCACATAGCCCATCAGGATCAGCGGCGTGTCGGCGTCGCGGCTGCGGAAATCGGTGACGATGGCCAAAAGTTTCCTGAGCGAGATGCCCGCGCCAAGCGCGCGGATGTTGCCCGCCTGGATCGCCGGGCCGTCCGCCATCGGGTCGGTGAAGGGCATGCCGACTTCGATGATGTCGGCCCCGCCGCTGACCAGGGCGTGAAGGATTGGCGCGGTCAATTCCGGCGAAGGGTCCCCGCCGCAGACGAAAGTGACGAGGCCAGCGCGGCCGTTCAGCGCGGAAAATCGGCGGGCCAGTCTGTCTGGATGGGCCTGATCGCTCACAGCTTCACCCCCAGCGCATCCGCCACGGTGAAGATGTCCTTGTCGCCCCGGCCGCACAGATTCATCAGCAGTATCTGGTCGTTAGCCATCTGCGGCGCGCGCTTGGCGACGTAGGCAAGCGCGTGGGCCGGCTCGAGGGCAGGGATGATCCCCTCCTCGCGGCAGAGCATCTTGAACGCTTCCAGCGCCTCCTTGTCGGTGATGCTTTCATAGCGAACCCGGCCGATCGAGTGCAGCCAGGCATGTTCCGGGCCGATGCCGGGATAGTCGAGGCCGGCAGAGATGGAGTGGGCGTCGGTGATCTGCCCGTCCTCGTCCTGCAGCAGGAAGGTCTTGTTGCCGTGGAGGACTCCGGGGCGCCCGCCGGTGAGGCTCGCGGCATGTTCGCCGCTGTCGAGGCCATGGCCGGCGGCTTCCACGCCCACCAGTTCGACGGGATCGTCGAGGAAGGGGTGGAACAGGCCGATGGCGTTGGATCCGCCACCGACGGCCGCCACCGCCACGTCGGGAAGCCGTCCTTCCATCTCCAGCAGCTGTTCGCGCGCCTCGGTGCCGATCACGCTCTGGAAGTCGCGGACAAGCTCTGGGTATGGGTGCGGGCCCGCTGCCGTGCCGATGATGTAGAAGGTGTCGTGGACGTTGGTGACCCAGTCCCTGAGCGCCTCGTTCATCGCATCCTTCAGCGTCTGCGAGCCCGAGGTGACGGGCACGATCTCGGCGCCCAGCAGCTTCATGCGGAACACGTTGGGGCTCTGCCGCTCCACGTCGCGGGCGCCCATGAAGATGGTGCAGGGCAGGCCGAAGCGGGCAGCGACCGTGGCAGTTGCGACGCCATGCTGGCCGGCGCCGGTTTCCGCGATGATCCGCGTCTTCCCCATCCGCTTTGCCAGCAGGATCTGGCCAATGCAGTTGTTGATCTTGTGCGCGCCGGTGTGGTTCAGCTCGTCGCGCTTCAGGTAGATCCTGGCGCCACCCAGATGCGCTGAAAGCTTCTCGGCGAAATACATCGGGCTGGGGCGGCCGACATAATGTTTCAGCAGCCAGTCCAGCTCTGTCCGGAAGGCCGGGTCGGCCTGGGCGGCGCGATAGGCGGCTTCCAGCTCAAGGATCAGCGGCATCAGCGTTTCGGCGACATAGCGTCCGCCGAACGGGCCGAAGTGGCCGCGCGCATCTGGGCCGCTGCGAAGCGACGCTTTGGGTTCGATGGTCAGTTGTTCAGGCACGCACGCGCCGCTGCCACGAAAGCCGCGATCTTTGCAACAGACTTCACGCCGGGTGCGTCCTCCACGCCGGATGCGACATCCACCAGCGGGGCCTTTGTTCGCCGGATTGCCTCGGCAACTGTTTCGGGCGTCAGGCCGCCGGCAAGGGCCCACGGCAGCTCCGGTTGCCTGGCTTCGAGGATGCGCCAGTCGAAACGGAGGCCGTTGCCACCGGGCAGGGTGACCCCCTCGGGCGGCTTTGCGTCCAGCAGCAGCAGGTCGGCCCCGGCAAAGCGCTGGCTCGCGGCTGCGATGTCGGC
>JBGTBK010000071.1:0-7141 GCA_041749355.1 Sandaracinobacter sp.
GCCTTGGCAAGCCCCGGCCCGATGCTGCGCGCCACATGGCCACCAGTGGTCCCGGCGGCGACTTCGCGCACCGAGCCATCGGGAAGCGTGAGACGGATAAGGGCGGACACCGGGGGCACTCCTTCGCGGATGAAGGCCGCTCCCTACCGGCAGCGGGGGTCCAAGGGCAAGGGCGGGCCACGTCGCGAGCCGGTCGGCTACAGACGCGGCCCGCCTCTGCGCCGCTATTGCATCGGGACCCAGCCGCCCGAGCCCTTGTCGAAATCCTGCGCCCAGCCCGTGACGGCTTTCGGTTCGCTCGGGGCTGCGGCAGCAATCATCGGGCGCGCGTCGGCCTCCTGTCGGCTGGCCTTCAGCGCCATCGCAGCAGCACTGAAGCGCGGGACCTTGGGGGCGCGCCGCTCGACCTCAACGGGCACATTGCGCTTGCGCCTGTCGAACTTGAAGGCGGCAGCGCGTTCGGCAAGCGCTTCCACTTCGCTCGACAGGTGCCGGGTGGCAACCGACGTGCGTTCCACCATGTCGGCATTCTGCTGGGTGGCGCGATCCATCGCACCGAGCGCCGTCGAGATTTCGCCGACCGCAAGCTCCTGCGCGCGGTTGTCGGTCGCGATGGAGCCGAGCAGTTCGTGCACCTCGTTCACGTCGCCCGCGATGGCCGCAAGGGCTCCATCCACGTCCTTCACGGCGTCGACAGCGGTCAGGATTTCGGTCTGCGTGACCGTCAGCTGGTCGCGGGCCCGGCGCGCTTCTTCCTCGGCCCGCATGGCAAGCGCGGTCACCAGATCGGCAACGACCGAGAAGCCGCGTCCGGCCTCACCGGCCCGCCCGGCCTCGACGGCTGCGTTCATGGCGAGCACGCGGGTCTGGAAGGCGATCTTGTCCATCGCCTCGATCACGGCGTCGATCCCCTCGGCGCTGCCGCTCACCCGGCCCATGGCATGCACGGCGTCGACGGCGACCGCTCGCCCGCTTTCCACAGTCGTCCGGGCCTTGTCGGCGCGGACAACCGTTCGGCCCGAGGCAGCAGTGGTGCTCTTGATCAATTCCTCGACCTGCACCAGGGCGGCACTGGTCTGCTCCAGCGTCGCCGCATTGCTGACGGTTCGGCGGGACAGATCCTCGGCAGAGCCGGCAATGTCTGCGGCGCCAAGACTGATTTCCGTTGCGCTCTCGCTGACCAGCTGCACCATCGAGCGCAGGGCATCGAGCGCGCCATTGTAGTTTGTCTTCAGGATCTCGTAGGAGCCCGGGAAGTCCTCGCGCACGAAGCTGGTGAGGTCGCCGCCCTGCAGCGCCTCGAGGCTCCGCCCAAGGCTGGTTGTCACGACCTGCTGCTCGATGACGGCACGCGCATCATCTTGCGCCCGGCGTTCGGCAGCCTCCCGGAACATTTCAACCGCGCCGGCCATCTGGCCGAGCTCGTCCTCGCGCTCCCGGTGGGGCACCACTGCCTGGCCACCGTTCGCAAGCGTGGTAGTCGCGCCGACCACCTCGATCAGCGGGCCGACGACCTTGCGGCGCAGGTACATCGAGGCTGCAATGGCAATCCCCACCACTGCAATGCCCAGGCCGAGCAGAAGCCAGATCGCCTGGGTCAGCTGCGACGCGGCGTCGGCTTTCAGGGTCTTCTGATAGTCGGCAGCCAGCTGGACCGCGCTGTCGATCTGCTTGCGATGGGCCGCATAGTGGCGGTCCAGCCGGGCGTAGCTCGCCTCGATTGCGGCCGTGTCGCGTGCCTGCACGGCTGGCAGGAAGCGCTGGTCCAGCTCGCTCCAGAACTGTTCGGCCGGCCGATGCGAGCCTTCGGTGATCGCCGTGCGAAGCTCGGGTGCGATGGCCGACGACATCCAATAGTCGTGGCGGGCGTCATACTCCTGCCGCAACTTGGTGAGGCGCGCCGCCCGCTCGGTGAACTGCTCTGGCCTGCTGCGAAGCTGGGTGGCTTCGAAGAAGGGCTCAATGATGTATTTCGGCGGCGGCAGGATGTCGGCAACATAGTCCGACGCCTCCTGCATCTCGGTCTGGATAGGACCGCCGATTCGGACCGAGTTGATCCGGGACGCTGCCAGGACCCCCCCCATCACCAGAAGCAGCACCAGCCCGGCCGTGCCAAGATTCACAACAGACTTTATGCTCACAGTTCACCATCCGCTGTCAAAGACCACGAAGGCAGTGACGGACCGGTTCGGAATAGGTTGATAGCTGTTGCGATGCGCAAAGCCGGACGGGACATCCGGGTCCGTGCATTCGCAAGAAAGAGCCTCCGGCGGCCAAGGGCTCTGCCCTTGGAACCCGGCAGGGACATGATGTCCCTGCGCCCTCGATTTGGACGTGGCTCTCCCCAAACGTCATTTCGGGCTTGCCCGTGCCGGTGCTTTGCTTGCGCCTTCGGAGCGGATGAATGCCCGAGTTGAGGCGCCTTTGCGACAGTTGCCGTTCGGAAACCATCTTGTGAAAGCGTGCCGAGGCTTGAGAATCAGGTTTGGACCTTTTGAGATATTGACGCACACCGAAATTTGCACGCACTGGCAGCAAGTTCAGTGCTGCAGATTGCAGCATTGTGGTCCGAATCCGCGACGGTCGGTGATGGGGTGCGCTTGGAATGGTGCCGATGAACAAGATATGCATCTTGGCGGTAAGCCTCGCTGCCATTGGCTCCCTTGCTCACGGCAAACCCCGGTCGTCCGGTGAAACGCTCACCGTCCCGCGCAACCAGATCGTGAGCGGCAGCGTCAATGGCCAGGCAATGAACTTCCAGATGCTTGCCTGGGCGCCTTCGACCCTCATACTCAACCCCGAGCCAGCGCAGTCTCTTGGCCTGAAATCAGGCCCCTTCAGTGGCAAGCTTGTCGTTGGCAAAACCCGTGACAAGGTCATGGTAACAGGGGCGAAATACACGATAGGTTCGCAAGCGACCAAAGGTCAGATTGGCTGGACGAACCGTGCGATCAGCCCCACTGCGTCAGGCTGGCTGGGGCCAGGCGCGGCTCCCTATGACGTGGTCACATTTCAGCTTCATCCGGCCGAGCCCGGGGAAACGCCCCATACCCTCCCCATGATCGTTGCTGGAGGCGGGCTCGTGACGACGATCAGGGCAGACGACATAGACATTATGGTAATGTTCGACAATTCTCGCGGGGGAACGATCGCTTCAGGGGCCGCGGGTGCAGAAATTGCCAAAGCGAATGGAGGCAGCTTTGTTGGCCCGGTTGCAACCGAGATGGTGCAACTTGGCGCCGAACGTCCAACGCGGAAATTGCGCTTGGCCAACCCATTGCGCATTGGCCCGATCAGCATCCGCGAGATTTCGGTTCGCACGTCGGAAGGTGGCGAGAGCAGCATCCCTGATATGGATGCCGACCCGAGCGAGATAGTTGTGCAAGCCAGTGCAAAATCGAACGTCAAGCCAACCTACTTCGTTTTCGTCGGTCTGAATGACATGAAAAATTGCTCAAGCCTGACGTTTGACAAACCGGCGAAACGGATCCGACTGATGTGCCGCGCCTAGCCTGCATCAAGAGAATGAGCCCGAAACCAACGTCGGGAATGCGCCCATAGAGCCCTTGTGGTCTCGTACAAAATGACCGCCTTCAGGAAATTTCAAGAGCCACCCAAACGGCAGAAATTGGGGCGAAGGCGGACATCGCTATTGGTCAGGGCTCTGCGCCGCAGGCATTTGCTCTTCAGCACGAGATGCCAGCTTGTGCTGTGAAGGCGAAATTGAAGAGGGTGCAGGGAAATCATTTCCCTGCCGGGTTCCAAGGGCGGCGCCCTTGGCCGCCTGCCCCGGGCTTGACCCGGGGCCGGAGGCCCTAACCCCTAGGAATCCAGAGCCCGGCGCAGCTGGTTGATGTCCCGGTCCAGCTCATGGTCCGTCGCGCGCAGTTCCTCGATCCGCTTCACCGCGTGCATGACGGTGGTGTGGTCGCGGCCCCCGAAGCGCCGGCCGATTTCCGGGAGCGAGCGCGGGGTGAGCATCTTGGCGAGGTACATGGCCACCTGCCGCGGCCGGGCGACTTCTCGGGCGCGGCGCGGGGAGATGAGGTCGTTGATCTTCAGCGCATAGTGGTCGGCGACGCGGCGCTGGATTTCGTCGATGGTGAGTTTGCGGCTGTGGGCGCGCAGCACGTCGGCAAGGACTTCGCGGGTGAAGTCCATGTCGAGCTTGCGGTTCACGAGGTTGCCATAGGCAATCACGCGGTTGAGGGCGCCTTCGAGTTCGCGGACGTTGGCGACGATCTTGCGGGCCAGGAACTGGACCACTTCGTCGGGCACCTGCGCGCCTGGCATGCCGGCGAGCTTGGTGGTGAGGATGTTGTAGCGCAGCTCGAAGTCGGCCGGGTTGATATCCGCCACCAACCCCCAGGCGAGGCGCGAGAGGATTCGCGACTCGATGCCTTCGAGGTTCTGGGGGCTGCGGTCGGCAGAGATCACCAGCCAGCGGCCGGCCGAGATGATCTCGTTCATGGTGTGGAAGAATTCTTCCTGGGTGGATTCCTTGCCGGCGATGAACTGCACATCGTCGACCATGAGGAGGTCTGCCGAGCGCAGGCGCTGCTTGAAGGCGATGGTGTCCTTGGCGCGGAGCGCGGCGAGGAATTCGACCATGAACTTCTCTGCCGAGAGATAGACAACCTTGGCCTTGGGATTGGCGGCGAGCACGGCGCTGCCGATGGCGTGCATCAGGTGGGTCTTGCCGAGGCCAGTGGGGCCGTGGAGGAAGAGCGGGTTGAAGCCGGCGGCCTTGCCGCTGTTGACGGCCGACGCCAGCGTGTGGGCTGCGTTGAAGGCGAGCTCGTTGGACTTGCCCACCACGAACGACTCGAAGTTGTAGCGGGGCTCGAAGTTCGCATGGTCTGCGGTGGTGGGGCCATTGGGCTGCTGGTCGGTTTCGCACGGAACGATGGCGGCGCCGGCACCGACGTCGATCGTCACCTGGCGAATGCCGGGGATATGCTGGGCAAAGGCGTGGCGCAGCCGGTCGGTGAAGTGGTTCTTCACCCAGTCCGCCATGAAGCGGGACGGGACCGACAGGCGGACTTCGCCGTTGGAGACGCCCGAGAGCTGGAGCGGCTTCAGCCAGCTGTTGAAGGTCTTTTCGCCGAGGTCGGACAGCAGGTGGGCGCGGACAAGGCCCCAGGCCCGGAGCGCCTGGGCATCGAGGGAGCCGCGGGCTGCCTCGGCCACGAGGCCGCCGGCGAACAGGGCTTGGTCGGTGTCGGGCTGGTCGGCTGCCGGAATATTTTGCCGTGCCGGAGAAACAGGAAGTGGGCTTTGCATGGTTGGGAAAAAGACCTGGCTGGAACTGGGATGGCACCCGTGACCGGGGGCGGACTGCTGGCTGTTGGGATCGGGGGCGGGCCCGGATCAGCCGACTGACAGTCCCAGCGGAACGGGAGCCGGCAGACAGGCCGGACGGCCGAACGACTTCCAGGACAGGGCCCTATGCCGGCTTCGGGCTGCGACGCCGTGAGCCTCGGCCGACTGTGCGACCCCGGCTGCCACCTTGAAGCGCGCTCCGATCCGGCAGGCCTTGAGACCCTGCGATGCGTTCCGACCCATGGTTGCGATGCCCTCCCGAACGCTCAATACGAACCCATTCCCGGAAACAGCTGCTTCCGGAGCTCATGTCGCAGACAGGGAACCGGCATCACCCGGACACTGCATGCCGAATTTCTGGTCTGCCGCGCTGCTCTGGCCGATTTCGGGGGTGATTCGCCCCTTCTTCCGTCCAGGCGCCCTGCGCGGCGTGAGGGGACTAAAACAGCGTCCTGCGGCTGACACAAGGCTGCAAAATATCGGCGACGGCAAATAATTCGATTGACAGCGCAAACCCCGGATTCTGCGTCAGTTTTCTGCAAACTATTGGAATAGCTGAGATTTATTATGACTGCATTGTTGCAGATTTGCGAATCGCAGATAAGGCCAAAACAGGGCTGGAAGAGCCAAATGACTGGCAGCAAAACGCAAAGCGGGCGGCCATTCGGCCGCCCGCTGTGACGTTCCTGTGTCGGTTCGATGACGCAGCGCCGGGCTTTCCGGCGGCGTCTGCCGGATCAACCGAGCGCGGAGACCCGCTTGGTGAGGCGCGAGATTTTGCGCGAGGCGGTGTTCTTGTGGAGCACGCCGCGCGACACGCCGCGCATCAGTTCGGGCTGGGCTGCCTGCAGGGCGGCCTGGGCGCCGGCCTTGTCGCCGGCGAGAATGGCCGACTCGACCTTCTTCACCTGGGTGCGGATGCGCGAGAGCCGCGCCTTGTTGACCGCTGCGCGGCGGGCGTTGCGCCGAATCCGCTTTTCTGCCTGAGGCGTGTTCGCCATAAATCCAGTCTCTCCAAGACAAACCACCGGCCAAGCCGTGGCTTGCCGGAAAGGCGGCGCACCTACGCGGGAGGTGCAGGCCTGTCAAGCCGGAAGGACAGGCTCAGGTCTGGCAGGCCGGGCAGTGGAAGGTGGAGCGGCCCTGCTGCACGCGGCGGCGGATCGGAGCGCCGCAGCCGGGGCAGGGCAGCGATTCGCGCCCATAGACCCGGAAGCTGTGCTGGAAATAGCCGAGGTCGCCCGACACCTGGGCGTGATCGCGCAAGGTGGAGCCACCGGCCTGGATCGCGCGCTCCAGCGTTGCCTTGATGACGTTGGCGAGCGTTTCCAGCCGCTTTGGAGCGATTGCCCCGGCCTTGCGCGCCGGGTTGATCCCGGCTTCGAACAACGCCTCGCAGGCATAGATGTTGCCGATCCCGGCGACTGTATGCTGGTCGAGCAGCAGGGCCTTGATCGAGGTCTGCCGGCCCTGCGCGGCTTGCGCCAGCCAGCGGCCCGAGAAGCTGGCGGACAGGGGTTCGGGGCCGATCCGGGCGAGCAGGGGGTGCTGGGCGGCCTCTGCCGTTGGGGTGAGGTGCATGGAGCCGAAGCGGCGGTGATCGTTGTAGGCGAGCGTGCCGCTTTGCATCCCGAAGATCACATGGTCGTGCAATCCGGGCTCGCCGACCAGCTGGTGGAACTTGCCCGACATGCCGAGGTGGAAGATCAGCGTGTCGCCGCGGTCGGTTTCGAGGAGGCCGTACTTGGCGCGGCGGGACAGGCCGGTGACAGTGGCGCCCGTCAGCCGCTGGCCGAGATCGGGCGGCAGCGGCCAGCGC
>JBGTBK010000072.1:0-3895 GCA_041749355.1 Sandaracinobacter sp.
CGCGCCCAGGCCGAACAGCTTGCCGCCCGCACCCAGCCGGTGCCGGCCACCAACTGAGCAGCCCCGGGGCCCGGCGCCCGGCTTGCGCAACCCAGTCAGTCCCACTGGCCCGTCTCCCCAAGGGGAGGCGGGCCAATTTTCATGGCGCTGAGGTCCGGCCCCTCTTCCTGGGTCGGCCGCTCATGCTCCTGTCAGCTTCGGGTGACGCTGGCGCGGACGCTGGCCAGATAGGTTCGTCCAATCCGCAGCTGGGTGTCGCCCGAAAGCTCGGCCGTCCAATTGCCCTGGCCGTCATGCGAAAGGCGGGTGATCCGGTCGCGCCGAACGATCGCGGAGCGATGCACGCGCAGGAACAGCGCCGGGTCCAGCCTTGCTTCGAGCGCGCCGATGGTCTCGTGGATCAACCACGACCGGTTTCCCACATGCAGCCGCATATAGTCGCGCTCGGCCTCGATCCGGTCGATGTCGGCGACGGCAACGCGGGTCAGTTCGCCCCGGTTCGGCACCCAGAATTCCTGCGCATAGCGATTGGCGGGGGCCTGGCCTGCCGATTCCGGCGCCTCCGCCAGCTCGCGGCGCCGGTCCCGCACCCGGGCAACGGCCTTTTCCAGCCGCTCCGGCGCAACCGGCTTCAGCAGATAGTCGATGGCCGCTGCATCAAAGGCCGCGACCGCAAACTGGTCAAAGGCCGTCACGAACACGATCGCCGGCGTCTGGCTGCGTCCCTCCAGTGCATTGGCGACATCCAGCCCGGTGAGGCCCGGCATCGCGATGTCGAGGAACACCAGGTCGGGCTCGAGCGCCTCGATCATCCGCAGCGCCGCCTCGCCATCCGACGCCGTGCCGACCAGCTGCACGCCGCTGATGCGGGCACACAGGATCTGCATCCGCTCGACGGCAAGCGGCTCGTCGTCGACGATCAGGGCCTTCAACAGGGTCATGGGCACAGGCTTGTCGCGCTCCGGGTCGGACTGCAAGGGGTCAGGCGCGCAGCGGAGGCGTTGCGAGCCCTCAGGCGCGCACCAATGGCATCGTGAGGCGGACGAGCCAGCCGCCAGCAGAGGGCCGCCCCGCCACGCAGTCACCAGCCTCGCCATAGCTCGCCCGCAGCCGCGCCTCGACATTGGCAATGCCCACCCCGCAGCCGGCTTCGGCTGCAGTCGGCGAGGTTTCGCCATCGTCGCGAACCCACAGCTGCAGCCGGTCCCCAATGGCGTCGGCCGCGATCGTGACGGTCACCGGGCGCTGGCTCCTCGAGACACCATATTTGATCGCATTTTCCACCAGCGGCTGCAGGATCAGCGCCGGAACCAGCGCGTCGCCCAACGAAGCCGGCACTGCAACCTTCACCACCAGCCGCTCGGGGAAGCGCACCTTCTCGATGTCGAGATACAGAAGCTGCAGGCGCAGCTCCTCGGACAGGGGCACATCCTCGACCGAATCGCGGGTGAGCGAGGCGCGGAAGAAGGTGGAGAGGTTCAGGATCATCTGCTCGGCCTCGTCGGTGCGCTGGCGCATCACCAGCGAGGACAGCGAGTTGAGCGTGTTGAACAGGAAATGGGGGTTCACCTGATAGCGAAGCGCCCTGAGCTCGGCCGCCTGCGCCGCCTGCCGCAGTTCGGCCGCCTCCCGCTCGAAGGCGCGGACCTTGGCCGAGTAGGACAGCGCAACCCACATCACGGCCCAGGCCGCGATAAAGAAATACCATTCCAGCGCAGTGGTGGAGATGACGGACAGCGGGTCCGACGGGCAGGCCCCGCCCTCGCAAATCTTGTCGAAGGTCAGGCCCGCATGCTCGGCGATCGGGAAGCCGTAAAAGGCGATGTAGTTCACGGTCGCATAGGCAAAGGCGAGCGGGACCGAAGCGGCAAAGGCGATGGTGAGAAGCTTGCCGGTGCGCGCCTCGTGAAAGCGGCGGAGCAGGGCATAGAGAAGCCCGGTCAGCGCCATGGCCGCCAGCGTGACGATTGCGCGGCGCACCAGCATCTCGCCCTGGGCCGGAAGGTCGGCAACCAGGGCGCGGGCGGTCGCAAGCCCGAAATAGACGAGCCAGAATCCGACGATCGAGAGGAGCGCCATGCCGGCACCGGCCTCGGCCGGGGCGCGCGTCCCATCTGTCTGGTCGGCCCCGGCCCGGCGGCCGGACTCGTTCGACCGGGTGTCGCCGGCGCTGGGCGAGAAAGGCTGGTTCATCGTCGCATCCTAGCCAAGCCACGCGCCTGACGCGACGCCCTTCGTCGACCCTGCGCTGCCGTTCGTCGAAGCGGTTCATCAATCGTTAACGGTCGAGAACTGCCCTTCCCGGCACCCGAAGGAGCAGCTAGCGCAGCGGACCATGGCAAATGACCCCTCGAACCACGGACCACTGCACGGGTTGCTGGTCATAGACCTGACCCGCGTTCTTGCAGGCCCCTATGCGACCATGCTGCTCGCGGACCTGGGCGCGCGCGTGATCAAGGTGGAAGCCCCCGAGACCGGAGACGACAGCCGCCAGATCGGCCCGTTCGCGGGGCCCGGTGACAGCGCCTATTTCACCAGCGTCAACCGAGGCAAGGAATCGATCGCGCTTGATCTCAAGGACCCGGCCGACCGCACCCTGTTCGAGGCATTGCTGGCCAGGGCCGATGTTCTGGTCGAGAATTTCCGCCCCGGCGCGATGGAGCGGCTGGGCTATGGCTTTGCCACGCTCAGCGCGCGCCACCCGCGGCTGATCTATGCCGCAGCTTCCGGCTTCGGGCACACGGGGCCCGACAGCCAGCGGCCGGCCTACGACCTCATCGTCCAGGCCATGGGCGGGATCATGTCGATCACGGGCCATCCCGGCTCCGGGCCGACGCGGGTGGGAACCTCGCTTGGCGACATCACGGCCGGGCTGTTCACGGTGATCGGGATCGAGGCAGCGCTGATCGACCGGGCGCGGACCGGCCGCGGCCAGAAGGTCGACGTGGCGATGCTGGATTGCCAGATCGCGATCCTGGAGAATGCAATCGCCCGCTATCAGGTGACCGGCGAAAGCCCGGGGCCGCTTGGCAGCCGGCACCCCTCCATCACGCCGTTCCAGGCGCTGCGCTGTGCCGACCGCCCGATCGTGCTGGCGGCCGGCAACGATGCGCTCTGGGCCGGCTGCTGCCAGGCCCTCGGCCTCAGCGAACTTGCAGCCGACCCGCGCTTTTCCAGCAACGACAGCCGCACAACCAACGCCCAGGCCCTGGCCGACGCGCTGGAAGAGAGGTTGCTGACAGCACCCGCCGCGCACTGGCTGCATCTGCTGGGCGAAGCCGGCATCCCGGCCGGGCCGCTGAACACCGTCGGCGAAGCGCTGGCAAATCCGCAGGTCGCCGCCCGGAACATGCTGGTCGAGACCCGGACTGCGCAAGGCAGGCCCTTGAAGATTGCCGGCAACCCGGTGAAGCTGTCCGCCCACCCGGACCCGGCCAGTCGGGCACCAGCCCCGCCACTCGACGCTGACAGGGCGCGCATAGAGGCAGAGTTTCGCCGATGACCATCGAAGCCGACATCATCCTCATCCAGCGCCTTGCAGCAGCAGCCGACCGAGTGATCGCGCCCTTCTTCCGCGCCGGCACCCGAATCGAGCAGAAAGAGGATTTCTCCCCCGTCACGGCAGCCGACCGCGCCGCCGAAACGGTGATCCGCGAGATGCTGGCAGACGACCGGCCCGGCGACGGCATATTGGGCGAGGAATATGGCACCAGCCGTGGCCGCTCGGGCCGTCTGTGGGTGATCGACCCGATCGACGGCACCCGCGGCTTCATCGCGGGCCGGCCACTCTATGGCACGCTGATCGCGCTGATCGAGGACGGTCGGCCGATCCTGGGGCTGCTGTCGGCCGGTGCCGCCGGCGACCGCTGGCTCGGCTGCACGGTCGGCACCCCGC
>JBGTBK010000073.1:0-4850 GCA_041749355.1 Sandaracinobacter sp.
TCTGAAATCCCCCGCCGAAATGGCCCGGCTGTTTTCGGGCTACCCCCGTGCGCTCACGGAGACGACGCGCATTCTCAATGCCGTCAGCTTCAGCCTCGACCAGCTGCGTTACGAATACCCCAACGAGCCGGTGCCGCCAGGTCACAGCCCGCAAGGCTGGCTGGAAACCCTGACCATGACCAAGGCCCGGACCCGCTGGCCGGAAGGCATTCCCGACAGGATGCAGGCGCTGCTGACGGAAGAATTCCGCATCATCGCCAAGGCCGGCTATGCCCCCTATTTCCTCACCGTCCACGACATCGTCAGCTTTGCGCAGGGGCGCGGCATCCTCTGCCAGGGGCGCGGCTCGGCGGCCAATTCCGCCGTCTGCTTCGTCCTCGGCATCACCGCCGTCGATCCGGCCAAGCACAATCTGCTGTTTTCCCGCTTCATCTCCGAGGAACGCCGCGAGCCGCCCGACATCGACGTCGATTTCGAACACGAACGGCGCGAGGAGGTGATGCAGTATATCTACGCCCGCTATGGCCGCGAACGCGCCGGCATCGCCGCCACCGTCATCCACTATCGCGGCCGCAGCGCGGTGCGCGAAGTGGGCAAGGTGCTCGGGCTTTCGGAGGATGTCACCGCCCGGCTGACCGGCACTGTCTGGGGCAGCTTCGCCACCCACCTCGAAAAGCAGCGCTTCGCCGAATGCGGGTTCGACCCCGAAGCCCCCGACATCGCGCGGCTCGGCGATCTCGTCACGCAGATCCTCAAATTCCCCCGCCATTTGTCGCAACATGTCGGCGGCTTCGTGCTGACCGAAGACCGGCTCGACGAGACCGTCCCCATCCACAATGCCGCCATGCCCGACCGCACCTTCATCGAATGGGACAAGGACGATATCGACGCGCTCGGCCTGATGAAGGTCGATGTGCTGGCATTGGGCATGCTGACCGCCATCCGCAAGGCCTTCACCATGCTGGAGACGCATATCGGCCGCCAGATGACCCTCGACAATGTACCCGACGAGGATGACGCGGTCTTCGACATGCTGTGCCGGGGCGATAGCGTCGGCGTCTTCCAGGTCGAAAGCCGGGCGCAGATGAACATGCTGCCGCGTCTCCGCCCGCGCGAATTCTATGATCTTGTCATCCAGGTCGCCATCGTCCGCCCCGGGCCACATCAGCGCCAGCGCCAACGGCACGGCCAGCGCAAGCCGCGACGGAACCGCCAGTAAAAGCGCGCCGGACGCGCAAAACAGGGGGGAGCAAGGCGGCATGGGCTCGGGCGGCTTTAGGGTGCGCGGGCGCGCCATTCAAGCCGCCCGCACGCCCGTCCGCCGCATTGCGGGCCCGCCGCCAGGGCTCAGAACGGGATCACCCGTCCCTCGCGGCTGTACTTGATATAGCCCACATTGGCGCCCAGCCGCCAGCCGGCGCCAAGCCGCACCGGCACCAGCACGATGTCGCCGCGCTGGTGGTAGTTTGCCGACACGCCACCGATCAGATAGGCCTTGCCTTCGACCGCCGGGAAGCGCTGAAAGATCTCGTCGCTGTCGTGCAGATTGTAGACCAGCACGAAGCTTCGCGAGGCGTCGCCGCCGATGTCAGGCCCGATCGAGGGCCCTGTCCAGAAGATGTCGCGCTCGCCTTCCACCTTGGAGAACAGCTTCCCGCGGCCATAGCGCAGGCCAACGATCAGCGCGCCGCCGCCTTCCCGCCCCACGATATAGGCGTTGGGCTTGCCAAGGTCGGCGAAGATCTTCTGGATAACCATGCCGACTTCCTCGGTCGCCTCCCCGAAGGCGCCGTCCGCTGCCGCGCTGATTTCGCCGATCTCGAAAACGGCCGCCTCGGCGTCGCCCTTGAAGCTTCCGTCGCTCTTGGGCGCCGAGGCCTTGGCAGGCGGGGTTTCCGCCTCCTGCGCCAGAGCCGGAAGCGGGGTTGCTGCCAGAAGCAGCGCGGACAGAAGGCGGATCGTCATGGGCGAAGGGTGCCACAGGCCCATGAATTGCAGCTGAATCACGCCTCGGCCGCAACCGGGTTGCGCAGCACCGGAATGCCCGAAACCTCCACTTCCACCACATCCCCCGGCACAAGCCAGCGCGGCGGCACCCGCTTTTCGCCAACCCCGCCGCAGGTGCCGGTCGCGATGATGTCGCCCGGCCGCAGCTCGGTGAAGCCCGAAATATAGCTGATCAGCGTCTCGGCATCGAACAGCATCAGCGAAACCGGCGTGTGCTGCACAACCTCGCCGTTCACCCGGGTGGTCAGGTCATGCGCCTTGTAGTCGCCGAACTCGGCAGCCGGCACCAGAAGGGGCCCGATCGAGCCCGACGCATCGAAATTCTTGCCCGGCGTGAACTGTGCGGTGTGGCGCTGCCAGTCCCTGACCGAGCCATCCAGGAACGGGGTCCAGCCCAGCACATGCGAAAGCGCGTCCTCGCGCGCGATCCGCCGCCCGGCGCGGCCGATTACCAGCGCAAGCTCGCCCTCGAAATCCAGTTTCTCGCTCGCCAGCGGCTTCAGGATCGGCTCGCCGGCGCGCACCAGCGATTGCGGCGTGCGCAGGAACAGCATCGGATGCGGCCCGCTCTCGCCGTGGCCCATCTCGTCGCGGTGGGCGGCATAGTTCACCGCCGCACAGAAGATCCGTGCAGCACGTTCCGGAAACCAGCTCATCTGTGCCCACTCCTTGCAGTTGCAGTCCTGTCGGACGCGGTCAGCCGGATCAGCCCGCCGGCCACCGGCACAAGCGCATCAGGGCTCTGCCCCAGCGCCGAAACGAACGCCCGGTCGTCCACCGACAGCCCCCCCGCATAGGCGCCATAGGCCGGCAGCACCAGACGCTCGCCGGCAAGCGCCAGGCAGGGCCGCGAAACCTGCCGCCCGGTGCGCAGCGGCACCCGAACCTTGGGATGGAAGTGCCCGCTGATCTCCGCCCTGGAAAAGCCCGGAACAGCTTCGTGCCGCAGGCAAACCCCACCAACCAGCAGCTCGGGCACAACCCGCCCGCCAAGCCCGCCGGCCGTCTCGCCGTCATGATTGCCGGTCACCCAGATCAGCTCCGCCAAGCCCATCAGCCGGTCCACCAGCGCCCGCGCATCCGACGCCATCAACCTTGCGCCGGCTGAGTCGTGAAAGCTGTCGCCAAGCGCTGCAACCATTCGCGCACCGGTTCTCTCCACTGCGGCGATCAGCCGTCCAAGCGTCTCCAGGCTGTCGTGCGGCGGCAGCAGCCATCCCCGCCGCGCAAAGGCCGCCCCCTTTTCCAGGTGCAGGTCTGCCACCAGCAACATCTGCTCGGCAGGCCAGTAGACGGCTCCGCAAGACAGCGCCGCCAGTTCCACCGAACCAAGCCGGAAAACCGGGAACGAAAGGGAAACATCGGCCACGCCTGCGCCATAGCCCCGCCCAGCCAGCCCAGGCAATGCCCCGGCGTGCGCAAGTCTGTTCAGAAGCGGGTGGTCCAGCCGATCTCGCCCTGCACCCATGTCGGCTCGCGCCCCGGCGTGTTCGGGCCATTGTGCTGCACCCGCGCGCTTGCCTTCACGTCGCCGATACGGGTGGGCCAGTTCACACCCCCCTCCACCAGCACGATCTCCTCACGATTGCGGGAAATGCGATAGTGGGAAATGTCGTTCACGTTCAGCACGATATGCCGCGCGGCCATGTTCCAGCGCCGGTTCTTCGGATCGGTGAGCGCCCAGTGCATGGTCATCGCCCGCGCGTCCCCATCCAGTGAATGTCCCACTGGCCGACGCCCGTATGTCCAGCCATCGGTGTAGATGAAATTCCAGTACGCCCCTCCCGGATAGGTCAGTCCTCCCATCAGTCGGCCCAGAAACTTGGCCGCCTGGCTGTCGACATACTCGAACCCGGCATCCAGAAGCGCGCCCTTCTTGCCCACCGGGCCCGATATCCCACCGCCGATCTGTCGAAGGAACCCTTCGATCAGGATATTGTCCGCATCCTCGGCAACGGTGGAAAAGTGCAGTTTCAGGATCTGCCCGGTCTGTCCGATCGGCCGACGATAGCTCATGTCGAACCCGGCAAGCTGGTTGCCAGGCTCATTCAGCGTGCCCGTGTTGTCGGCATCGCCGACCCCGATCAGCGCCTTGCCGATCGTCCGAATGTCACAAGGCCGCCCGGATCCGCACAGCTGCAGCCCGCGCACCAGCCCGATCTCGAACCAGGGTGTCGGCTGAAAGGCCAGCCGCATCCCCACCATCGCCGGATTGTCCCAATCCCGCTCCTCGTCGGCCACTCCCACGAACACATCCAGCGTCGTCGGCCCCATCCAGCGCATCGGCCAGAAATCGATGTTGAACGGCTCCAGCCGCCGAAAGCCAAACCGTGGCATCGGCCGCGCACTGCTGGAAAACAGCATCGCCCCGTCATGGCCGGCCCCCCACCAATTGTCGAACCAACCGCCATAAAAGGCCCAGTTCCCACCAACGGTCAGAACCGCATGGGTGGGGTCGGGCGAAAAGCCATTCTTCTCCTGCGTCGCCTCCTGCCGGTCGGTGCCGTCGCTCTGCCAGGTGCCGCCCCATTGCACGAACAGCGCGCCCCGGTCATGCGCCGCCGAAACGCTGATCTCGCCCGGATTGCGGGCCACCCGATCAAAAGTCCTCACCAGCGCCGCATCGTTGGTCGTCGCCACCCGCGCAGTATAGACCGTCCGCTGGTTGTGGAAGTCGGACAGGGCCGACACCCGCTGCACCGCCGCCAGCAGGTGGGGCGCAAGCGCCCCGTCCGCCCGAGCCGCTTCGATCCCGCGGTCGATCTGTGCCCAGGGCAGGGGCCAGGCGTCGATCGGCCCCATGATATAGCCATGCGCCCGCAGCAGCTCCACGTCGGTCCGCA
>JBGTBK010000074.1:0-3121 GCA_041749355.1 Sandaracinobacter sp.
GCAACAGGCCTGCCCACGGCCAGCGCTGCCACCGCCGAGGAGCGCCGCGGCCCCCGCGCCGACGCGCCGGCGCAGGCCATCGAGGGCTTCCTGAAGAGCACAGGCCTCACCCGTGAGCAGCTCGAGGAGCGCGACACCGGCAAGGGCGTGTTCCTGTTCGCGAACCTGAAGTCGCAAGGTCGGCCATCGGCGGACATCCTCGCCGAAAAGCTGCCCGCGCTCATCACCGGCTTCCAGTGGCCCAAGTCCCAGCGTTGGGGCCCGGCCTCTGCCAGCACGGCAAGTCCCCGCTGGGTGCGCCCGCTGCGGGGCATTGTCGCCTTGCTGGACACGGACGTGGTGCCGTTCGAGGCGATGGGCCTGCACTCCGGCCGCACCACCCAGGGCCACCGCTTCATGGGCCCCAAGGCGCCGATCGAGATCCACAGCCCCGGCGCCTATGCCGGGCAGCTGCTGGCGGCGAAGGTTGTGCTGTCAGCCGAAGAGCGCCGCGCGATGATCCGGGAGGGCGCCGAAAAGGCGGCTGCTGCTTCCGGCCTGAAGCTGCGCCCCGACGAGGGGCTGGAAGCCGAGAATGCCGGCCTCACCGAATGGCCCGTGCCGCTGCTGGGCCGGTTCGACCCCGCCTATCTCGATGTCCCGCCCGAAGTGATCCAGCTCACCATGCGGACCAACCAGAAATATTTCGCGGTGGAAGATGCCGACGGCAAGCTTGCGCCTGCCTTCGTCTGCGTCGCGAACCTGGTCGCGGCTGACGGCGGCGCGACCATCATCGGCGGCAACCAGCGCGTGCTCAGCGCGCGGCTGTCGGATGCGCGCTTCTTCTGGGAGATGGACAAGCAGGTCCCGCTGAAAACCCGGGCAGAGGCGCTGAAGTCAATCGTCTTCCACGAAAAGCTCGGCACCATGGCCGAGAAGGTGGAGCGCGTCGCGACACTGGCCCGCTGGCTGGTCGAAACCCACGCCGACCAGTTTCCGGGCGCGACGCACGACCTGGTGGAGCGCGCAGCCCGCCTCGCCAAGGCGGACCTGACCACCGGCACCGTGGGCGAATTCCCCGAGCTGCAAGGCCTCATCGGCGGCTACCTGGCCGAGGTGCAGGGCGAGAAGCCCGGCGTCGTTTCGGCGCTGAAGCAGCACTATGCGCCGGTGCCCGAGGGCTGTGTGCCGGTTGCCGTCGCACTGGCAGACCGGCTGGACACGCTCGCCAGCTTCTTCGCGTCGGGTATCCGACCGACCGGCTCCAAGGATCCCTTTGCCCTTCGCCGGGCCGCGTTGGGCGTCCTCGAAATGCTGACAACGGGCCAGCTACGCCTCCCGCTGCTTCCGGTGCTCGCTGCTTCCGGCGCCTCCGACCCGACCGAACTCATCGAGTTCTTCGCCGACCGTCTCAAGGTCCAGCAGCGGGAAGCTGGTGTCCGCCACGACCTCATCGATGCCGTCTTCGCCCTCGGTGGCGAAGACGATCTCGTCCGCCTGCTTGCACGGGTGAGGGCGCTGCAGGCCTTCGTCGAAACCGTAGAGGGCCGGAACCTGCTCGCCGGCTACAAGCGCGCCGCCAACATCCTCAAGGCCGAGGAGAAGAAGGACGGCCACGCCTATGCCTTCGACGCCTCCATCCCGCTGTCGAAATACATCGGCGAGACCGAGAAGAACCTCGCCCGCCTGTTCGTCGCCGCCGAAGGCTCGGGCGCCAGCACCTTGTTCGACGAGGCCGACGCCCTCCTCGGGCGCGAAGACTTCGAAGGCGCGATGAAACTGCTCGCGACGTTGCGCCAACCCGTCGACCAGTTTTTCGAACAGACGACCGTGAACGATCCTGATCCGGAAACCCGCGCCCGCCGGCTGGGCTTGCTGGCCGCCATTCGCGACGTCATGCACCGCGTGGCCGATTTCTCGAAGATAGAAGGGTAGCCCCAACATGCCCCAGCGCCTTCTCATCCCCTTTGGCGGGCCCGCTCCTTCGGCGCACCACCTGGGCAAGGCGCATTTGGGGGGCAAGGGCGCGAACCTCGCCGAAATGGCCGGGATCGGGCTCCCCGTCCCGCCAGGCTTCACCATCCCGACGCCATTGTGCGAGCAATATTACGAAGCCGGCGGCCGACTGCCCGATGCGCTGAAGGCGAAGCTCGCCGACGGTCTCGCCCACATCGAGCGCGTGGTCGGCATGGCGTTCGGCAGCGCCACCAACCCGCTCCTCGTCTCCGTCCGCTCGGGCGCGCGCGTGTCGATGCCGGGCATGATGGACACGGTGCTGAACCTCGGCCTGAATGACAGCACGGTGCAGGGCCTCGCAACCCGCTCCGGCAACCCCCGCTTCGCCTGGGACAGCTATCGCCGTTTCATCCAGATGTACGGCGACGTGGTGCTCGGCCTCGACCATTATCTGTTCGAAGACGCCCTCGAGATCCTGAAGGACGACCGCGGCGCCAACCTCGACACCGACCTGACGGCCGACGACCTGAAGGCCCTTGTCGCCCAGTATCTGGCGCTCGTGCAGGCGCAGACCGGCACGCCCTTCCCGCAGGATCCGATCCTCCAGCTGGAAGGCGCGGTCGCTGCCGTGTTCGGCAGCTGGCGCTCGGAGCGGGCAGCCGTCTACCGGCGCCTGAACGACATTCCCGAAAGCTGGGGAACGGCCGTCACCGTGCAGGCGATGGTGTTCGGCAACATGGGCGACACCTCGGCAACGGGCGTCGCCTTCACCCGCGATCCCGCGACCGGCGAGCGCTGCATCTATGGCGAATATCTGATCAACGCCCAGGGCGAGGATGTGGTCGCCGGCATCCGCACGCCGCAATATCTCACCCGCGCCGCCCGCGAACAGGCGGGCGCCAAGGCCCCTTCGATGGAAGAGGCGATGCCGACCGTGTTCGCGGAACTCGCGCAGATGTTCGAGCAGCTGGAGCGCCACTACCGCGACTGCCAGGACATCGAGTTCACCGTCCAGGAAGGCAAGCTGTGGCTGCTGCAGACCCGCAGCGGCAAGCGCACCGCCAAGGCCGCGCTGCGCATGGCCTGCGAGATGGTGGACGAGGGCCTGATCGAAACCGACGAGGCCGTGCTCCGCGTCGACCCGAGCGTGCTCGACCAGCTTCTGCACCCGACCCTCGATCCGGCC
>JBGTBK010000075.1:0-4023 GCA_041749355.1 Sandaracinobacter sp.
GCCCGACAGTTGCGCGGGGCGGTGATCCAGCCGGGCGCCGAGACCGAGGGACGTGAGCAGGCTGCCGGCGCGGGCGTCGGATGCTGCGCGGTCCGCGCCCTTCACCAGCTGGGGCAGCACCACATTTTCCTGCGCGGAGAAATCCGGCAGCAGGTGGTGGAACTGGTAGACGAAGCCCAGCCGGTCCCTCCGCATGGCCGTGCGGGCATTGTCCGACAGGTCGGCGGCCTCCGCGCCGTCGATCCGGATGCGACCGCCGAAGCCGCCCTCCAGCAGGCCGGCGGCCTGCAGCAGGGTGGATTTGCCAGAGCCCGAGGGGCCAAGCAGCGCGACGATCTCGCCGCGGGCGAGTGTCAGGTCGGCGCCTCGCAGCACCTCGATGGTCACACCGCCCTGCTGGAAGCTGCGGGTGAGGCCGATGAGTTCGAGGGCGGCGTCACTCATAGCGAAGGACCGTCACAGGGTCGGTGCTGGCAGCCTTCCAGGCCGGGTACAGCGTGGCGAGGAAGGAGAGCACGATGGTCAGCACAATGATCGCCGCAACCTCCACCGGGTCCGTCTTGGCCGGTAGCTCGGTCAGGTAGCGAACCGACGGATCCCACAGGTTGGAGCCGGTTATCCGCGAGACGCCACCGATGATGCCCTGGCGATAGTGCAGGATCAGGAAGCCGAGTGCACAGCCGAGCAGGACGCCCATGGCCCCGATCGAGGTGCCGACCGTCACGAACACCCGCATGAGGGCAGCGCGGCTGGCGCCCATGGTGCGCAGGATGGCGATGTCACGGGTCTTGGCGCGCACCAGCATGATGAGCGAGGAGAGGATGTTGAAAACGGCAACCAGGATGATGATGGAGAGCACCCAAAACATCACCACCTGCTCGACGACCAGCGCCTCGAACAGGGCGCTGTTCAACTGGCGCCAGTCGGAGATGAGCGCCGAAAGCCCGATCTTTTCGGCAAGCGGCCGCATATACTGCTCGATCCGGTCGGGGTTTTCGGTGGTCATCATCACCATGCCCACCTCGTCGCCCATGTCGAACAGGGCCTGCGCCTCGCCCAGTGGCAGCACGACAAAGGCCTTGTCGAAATCCCAGATGCCGATCTCGAAGATGGCGCCGATTTCATAGGAGACGATGCGGGGCACGGCGCCGAAGGGGGTGACATTGCCGTCGGGCGAGATGAGCGCGATGCGGTCGCCGACGCGCAAGCCCAGATTCTGGGCAAGGCCCGAACCGATGGCGACCACCTGCTCGCCTTCCTTCAGGCGATTGATGTCGCCCGACTTCACGGTCTTCGAGATGACGTCGGTCGCCTTGATGTCGGCAATCGTCATGCCGCGCACCAGAACGCCCTCCACCCGGCCGCGCGCCGAGCCCATCAGCGGCTGCTCGATCAGCGGAATGGCAGTCACCACGCCGGGGGTCTTCTTCGCTTCTTCGACCACCATCCGCCAGTCCGGCAGCCGGCCGCCATAGCCCTGGGCGACTGCATGGCCGTTCAGGCCCTGGAAGCGGTCGAACAGCTCGGCGCGGAAGCCGTTCATCACGCTCATCACGGCGATCAGGGCCGCAACGCCGAGCGCCACGGCAACGAGCGAAATGCCGGCGACCAGCACGATGAAGCGCTCACCCTGCCCCGGCAGCAGGTAACGCCGGGCGATCATCCGCTCGTAAGAGGTGATCATGCGCCTGTGATCACTTCAGCCCGGCCAGCACGCTCTCGATCGAGACTTCCTGCTTCTCGCCCGTGGCGCGGCGCTTCACCTCGACGGTGCCGGCGGCAACGCCCTTTGGGCCGATGGTGACCGTCCAGGGCAGGCCGATCAGGTCCATGGTGGCGAACTTCTCGCCGCCGCGCGCATCGCGGTCGTCGTGCAGCACGCTGCGGCCGGCGGCTTCCAGCTTGGCCTGGAGGTCATGCGCGGCGGCCGCACAGGCCACGTCGTCCGGGCGCAGGTTGATGAGGCCGATGTCGAAGGGCGCAACCGCCTCGGGCCAGATGATGCCGTTGGCGTCATGATTCGCCTCGATGATGGCCCCCATCAGCCGCGACACGCCGACGCCGTAGCTGCCCATCAGCGGAGTCACCAGGCTGCCGTCCTTGGCCTGCACCTGCATCCCCATGGCGGCCGAATATTTGGTGCCGAAGAAGAAGATGTGGCCGACTTCGATGCCGCGCCGCTTGGCGAGGCGCTCTGCCGGCACCGGGCAGTCTGTCACCTTCTCATGCTCCTCGGCCTCCATCGCATAGAGGCCGCGCAGCTTTGCCGGCGCGTCGGGGTCGGCAAGGTCGACGTCGTCGAGGGCAGCATCATAGAAGACCTCGCTCTCGCCGGTGTCGGCCAGGATGTGGAACTCGTGGGAGAGGTCTCCGCCGATGGGGCCGGTTGGCGCGCGCACCGGCACGGCGCGCAGGCCGAGTGCCGCGAAGGTGCGCAGGTAGGCGGTGAACTGCGCATCATAGCTGGCGCGGCCGCCTTCCTCGTCCATGTCGAAGCTGTAGGCGTCCTTCATCAGGAACTCGCGGCCGCGCATCACGCCGAAGCGGGGGCGCACCTCGTCGCGGAACTTCCACTGGATGTGGTAGAGCGTGCGCGGCAGGTCGCGATAGCTGCGCACACAGTCGCGGAAGATCGAGGTGATCATCTCCTCGTTGGTGGGGCCATAGAGCATTTCGCGGCCGCTGCGGTCGGCAAAGCGCAGCATTTCCGGGCCATAGGCGTCATAGCGGCCAGACTGGCGCCAAAGCTCGGCCGACTGGATGGTCGGCATCAGCATCTCGACGGCACCTGCGCGGTCCTGCTCGCGCCGGACGATGTCGGCGATGCGGTCCAGCACCCTCAGGCCAAGCGGAAGCCAGGCGTAGATGCCGGCCGCCGTCTGCCGCACCAGGCCTGCGCGCAGCATGAGCTGGTGCGAGACGATCTGCGCATCGGCAGGCGTTTCCTTCATCACGGGCAGCAGATAGCGGGAGAGAAGCATGGACCCTCGTTTCCAGGAACCCCGATGAAGGGGAGCTTAGCGGCAGCGCGCGGTGCCTAGCCCATGCTGTGGCTTGGCCGCAACAGCGCTTCGGCGAATTGCGCGGGCCCTGTTCCAGTTTGATGACAGTCAGGGTCAGCCGCCCTACTGTGCCCCTACGACAGGCTGCAGCGCGGCCGGGGTTCGGGCAAGACCCGGAAGTCAGCCAGCCCGACAGAGGCTGGCGCTTCCACCGATGGGTCGAAAAGGGGTTCGGTTGAACAGAGGCCGTCGGGCGACCCGCCCGGCGGCCTCTTTCCATTCTGTCAAGCACGAGGACGGCCTCTGTGCGGCAAACTTTCGCATTTCCGGCACGGATTGTGCCTTCACAGAATCGTGGTGTTGAGTCATTGAAATTGACGTGCGTCTGCCGTTCTGGGGGAATGGCACCTGGCATATGGGGGCAATCGTTCATGCGTATCTTCGCAACTGGTCTCGCCTTGATCGCCTGTTCGGTCGGGGTTGCAACGCCGGTGGCTGCGGCTTGCTGGGAGGCCGAGGAGTATGAAGCCGCGCGGATGCGCGACCTGCAGACGGTGCTGATGGTGAGCGCCCTGAAATGTGGCCGCGCCGATCCGGAAATGCCGGGCGCCTACAACAAGTGGGTCGGCCGGGCGAAGGCGAAACTGGTCGAAGGCGAGCAGAAGCTGCTCGCCCACTTCGTCCGCGAAGGCGACAAGAGCAAGTATGACAAGTTCACCACGGCTCTTGCAAACCGCTATTCCGAATATGCCGAGGATCCGCGCTTCTGCGCGCGCGCGAAGTCGCTTCTGCAGGCCGACGAGAAGCAGCCCGGCGTGCTGGAAGAGATTGCCCTGCTGATCAATTCGAAGCCCAATGGCGTCGAAGAGGTCTGCCCGGTGAAGAAGCCGCCAGTGTCGCAGATCGTCATTTCGCCGTTCGATCCCATCCCGACTGCCGGGGGAGCAGCCCCCGCTGCCGCCGCAGTGGCAGCAGCTCCCGAGGCTGCGGCCGCGCCCGCCCCAACCGCAGAGGCCCCCGC
>JBGTBK010000076.1:0-12859 GCA_041749355.1 Sandaracinobacter sp.
CACCCTCAGCAATCGCGATTGATAGCTCGGAGAGCATCATTGTCTTTGACGCATGTGCGCCGCCGCCGACGACCCGCAGTCCGAGGGTCGTCGCGCGATGGGGGTCTTGGAACCAAGTTTCTGCGATATTCACTCGACGGCTTCTAGACCGTTGGTCTCCACATCGCACTGATTTTCCGCCGTCCCGCAGATGTGCAGCGGGCTCGCCGAGCCATTGCCGCTTTGGCGCACATGATGACGTCGGGCTGCTAATGGCAATACATTGGAAAGCCGCCGGGTTCGGTTGTGCTGGGATAGTTGCTTGAGGAACTGGGGATCGTCGGGATCGAATTGCATGAATAGGCTCCAATGAGTTGAAGCCTGTGTCTTGTGACCACGTATCTAACAGATGCGACACCCGTTTCCGCTGAGTTCGGTACTTCGGCAAGTTAGGTCCGGCCATGTAGCCACCTGTTGATGCGTCATCCCTCACGTTCGAGCAGTCAGAGCCTGATCAAACGCCTCCTCCAGGGCTGCATTGGCACCGCGCACGCCGGCAACGACCTTACCGGCCCATTCGAAATACGCCCGGCGCCGTTCGTCCGACCATTCTGGCGGTGGCGTCGCAGCCAGATCGCGCAGATTGCAAGTCTTGTCGGCCAGCTTGACCAGCTTTGCCCGCGGAGAGGCCTGGGCAGCGTGCTCAATCTGAAGTTGCTTGCGGTCTCGCCAATGCAGCGACTTGTCATCGGTCACTTCGGCACCGACGTCGGCGATCTCGCGCCCGAAGGCCCCGACCAGCTCCTCATAGGTCGTTTCGGTATCCTCGATCGTGTCATGGAGGATGGCCGCGCAAAGCACGACATGATCGGTGATACCACCCTCGTTGACGAGTATGTTTGCCAGTGCGATCGGATGATTGATGTAGGGCGAAGCGCCTTCATCCTTCCGGCGCTGGTCGCGATGTTTGTGCGCGGCGAAGGCCAGCGCTTGAAAGACCTTGCGGGTCTCGGTGAATGACAGACTGGTGGTGGGGTTCGATGCTGACAATGGCGTCTCCTTGCTGGTTTTCAGCGAAGGTCTAATTTGCACGTATGCCAAAACGGGTCATGGTCGCTGTGATCAGGGCAGGGCGGGCCAATCCGGCATCGTCGTGGGAAGCAGATCGCGCAGAGCTGCGGGCTCAACAACCTCGACATGACGACCCCAGGTCATCAAGTGCCAGGCCATTTCGAGCATACCGCCGGCGTGGAAGCGAACAAGCATCGTGCCGTCCTCGCAGAGCTCGATTGCCTGGCTCGGATGAAACTGGAACTGTCGGGCGATTGGTGCCGCCTCGGCGCTGAACCGCCACACGACATCGACAGGGTCCTCCTCATAAACCCCGAATGAAGGAGCGACGAATTCGCTTAGGTTGAAACTGGGGTCTCGGTTGAAACTATCCGCAAGCAGCCGCAGCTTCGAGATCTGCGGCAAGCTGTAGAACCGAATAGCTGGGGCGGAGGCTTCAGGTGCCGCCTCCTCGTCCTTCAGCGCCACCAGGTAGTGGCGGTGGCCATAGAGGAACCCAAGGGGCCTGACGGTTCGCACCTCGTTCTTGCCGCTTATCCTGCCCTCATAGCGGAACGAGACTTTGCGACAGGACTTGATCGCCGTGCGCAGTGTCGCGAACACGGACGATGCAATCGCCGGCCGCGGCCCCGGACGCAGCGCAATGCCTTCAGCCTCAGCCAGGGCGCCCAGGTCGGGATCGATCTTGCGCATCAATTCGGCGGCGAGCGTGGCCCGGATCTTCGAGGCAACACCTCGTAATTCGTCGGCCTGCTCGAGCAGATTCTCCCGGACGAGGATGGCCGCTGCGTTTTCGAGCGACGCCAAGTCGTCAGCAGTAATTCCGAGCAGCGGCCGCGCCGCCTGATTGCCAAGCCGCCAGCGCTTCGAGCGATCGTTCGAGGGAACTTCGTCTGCTTGCGGAAATGCAGTGATCACCGCATCGCGCATTCGTATCGCTGTGCGCCGGCTCACTTCAAAGCGTTGCTCGATATCGGTCAGCGTCAGACCGCCACGCGCGGCCTGCATTTCGAGCGCCAGCTGGATCAGTCTGTCGGCTCGCGCATATCGCACCGGAACTCCTTTCAGCAGCGACTGATGCCGTCGAGCGGGCAACCTATTTGGGATGTGCCCGCGCCTGCAAGCCCGGGCGCGATTGCTGGCTCGATGTTCTCCTTTTGTCCATGACAAACGGGGACACAGCGCAGATTTCCCACTGTTCTTCGCGCCTTGCGATGTCCCGAACTGGCACGCGAGCCTGCGAACCTGTGTCTGCCGCAGGATGGGGGCGGCAGATCGGGTGGAGGGCGCCACCGAGCAGGAGTGTGTTGCATGGGTGTTCTGATCCTGTCTGCTGCTGTGGTTCTGGCCTGTCAGCCTGTCGAGATCGTCTCGGGCGATACGCTTCGCTGCGAGGGTCGGACGGTCCAGCTTGCGGATATCAATGCCGAGCCTGGGTCCGAGGCTGCGGCTGCGCTGGTTCGACTGACTGGAAAGCTGCCCACGGTCTGCCGGGCGGAACCGGGGTCCGGCCGGCCCGAACTTCTTGGCCGCTGCTGGGCCGGGGGCAGGGATCTTGGCTGCGCGATGGTCGAAGCCGGCTGGGCAACGGCGGCGCCTCGCCGACCATTGATGTGTCGCTAATCTTCGGGCGAGCGAGCGACGGGGTTCGAGTTTCGCTGGCGGCCTGCGTATCAGCCGTTTGCGAAGGCTGGTGGGGTCGGGGCGGGTGTCTGCGTTCCCGGCCCCACTGGCACCTGGCCGGGGCATGTGCCAGCGTCGGCAGATGACGATGCTCCGCGCCTTTGCTCAGTTGCTGGTCCTTCCTCTGTTGACTGCGGCGGCCCCTGCATCCGAGGCGCCTTTGGCGGGTGACTATATGCTGGTCGGCGTGCGTGAGGCCGCCGGTGGCCTGCAGCTCGGCGCTGATGGACGGTTCCGTTATGGCTTCAGCTATGGCGCTCTCGACGAGCAGGCCGAAGGGCGTTGGCGGCAAGAGGGGAACCGCATCCTGCTGACGACCGATCCGGCGCCGAAGCCGCCCGAATGGACGCTGGTGGCGCGTGAAACCGGTGAGGCAGGGGTGTTCGGCCTGATTCTGGAAGGACCGAATGGCGCCGCGATCCCCAACATCGGGGTGCAGATCCGGATGGCGGACGGGAGCGAGGAGGAGGGCACCACCCAGGGCGACTGGCTCGAGGCGGAACTGGGGAACCGGGTGCCGGTGTCGGTTCGCTTCCGGATCCCGGTGTTCGATCTCGGCTCCCCGGATTTTGCGGTCGATGTGCGCACGGCACGCCGCTACCGTTTTCGGCTGGAGCCCCGGGACCTTGGGGTCCGCGATTTCCGCGACTGGCCGCTGGAGATTCGCGGTGATCTGCTGGTGCCGACCGGTGCACCCGAAGGCCAGGGTTTTCGCCGGATGACCGTGCGGGACTGACGCCGGCGCCTGACAGGGGCTAGGTGTGCGGGATGGCCGATGCTGACCAACCCCCGATTCCGCTGGCGCTTGGCCGATGGTTTGCGGACAAGGGCTGGGCGCCGAGGAGGCACCAGCTGGAAATGCTGGAAGCCGCACGGTCTGGCCGGCACGCGCTCCTGGTTGCGGCCACCGGGGCGGGCAAGACGCTCGCGGGGTTCCTTCCGGTGCTGGCGGACGCTGCCGAGCAGGGCGCGCGGCCCGGGCTGAAGGCGCTCTATGTGTCGCCGCTGAAGGCGCTTGCGGCCGATGTGGAGCGCAACCTTCTGCTCCCGATCCGCGAAGCGGGGCTTCCGCTGAAGGTGGAAACACGCACCGGCGACACGAGTTCGGACGCCAAACGGCGCCAGCGCGAAAGTCCGCCCGACATCTTGCTGACGACGCCCGAGAGCCTGAGCCTTCTGCTGACGTGGCCGGAAGCCGGCCGGCTTCTGGAAACGGTCGACACGCTGATCGTCGACGAGATTCACGCCTTTGCCACCACCAAGCGCGGCGACCTGCTGGCGCTTGCGGCCGCCCGCATGCGGCGGATCAACCCCCGGCTGCGGATGGTCGGGCTTTCGGCGACTGTTGCTGCGCCCGAGGCCATGGCGGACTGGCTTGCACCGGGCGGCAATGCGCTGATCGTGAAGGGGGCGGACGCGGTTCCGCCCGATATCCGGATCCTGGTGCCGGACGGGCGCATTCCCTGGAGCGGGCACAATGGCCGGCACGCGGCACGCGAGGTGGTGCGGCTGCTGGAAGGGGCGCGCCAGGCGATCGTGTTCGTGAACACGCGGGCGATCGCCGAGCTGGTGTTCAACGATTTGTGGGCCGAGAATGACCACGGCCTGTCGATCGGGCTGCACCATGGATCGCTGGCGCCCGAGGCGCGGCAGAAGGTGGAGGCAGCGCTTGCGGCCGGGCGGCTGCGGGCGGTGGTTGCGACCTCCAGCCTGGACCTGGGCATCGACTGGGGCGATGTTGATCTCGTGGTGCAGATGGGGGCTCCGAAGGGGGCTGCCCGGCTGCTGCAGCGGGTTGGGCGGGCGAATCACCGGATGGACGAGGCCAGCCGGGCGGTGATCGTGCCGGGAAACCGCTTCGAATATCTGGAATCGCTGGCCTGCCTCGATGCGGTGGAGGCGGGCGAGCTGGATGCCGAAGAGCATCGGCCTGGCGGGCTCGATGTGCTGGCCCAGCATGTGATGGGGGTGGCGCTTGCCGGGCCGTTCGAGGCAGGCGAGTTGTTCGAGGAGGTGCGGACGGCTGCGCCCTATGCAGGGCTGAAGCGCGCCGATTTCGACCGGGTCCTGCAGTTCATCGCAACCGGCGGCTATGCGCTCAAGGCCTATGACCGCTATGCCCGGCTGGTTGAGGAAGCGCCCGGCCGCTGGCGGCTGCGGCATCCGCGGCTTGCCTTGCAGCACCGGCTGAACGCGGGGGTGATCGTGGAGGCGCCGACCATGAGCGTCCGGCTGGGAAGCCAGCGGGCGGGCGGCGGCCGGGCGCTGGGGCAGGTGGAGGAATGGTTCGGAAGCCAGCTGAGGATCGGGGACCGCTTCCTGTTCGCCGGGCAGACGCTGGAGGTGACCGGCGCGTCGGAGACCGATCTCTACACAAGGCTGAGCCGGGGCGAGCCGTCGATCCCGACCTATGTGGGCGGTCGGATGCCGCTGAGCACCAACCTGGCTGAGCGGGTTCGGCGGATGATCGCCGACCCGCAAGCCTGGGGGCGGATGCCTGGCGACGTTCGGGAGTGGCTTGCCTTGCAACAGGCCCAGTCTGTGCTGCCGCCGGCCGATCGGCTGCTGGCCGAGACCTTTCCGCGCGACGGGCGGGAGTATCTGATCCTCTATGGCTTCGAGGGGCGCAACGCGCACCAGTCGCTGGGGATGCTGCTGACCCAGCGGATGGAGCGGCGCGGGTTGCAGCCGCTGGGGTTCGTTGCGACCGACTATCTGCTGGGCGTGTGGGGGCTGGAGCGGATTGCCGATCCGGGGGCCCTGCTGGGCGGGGACATCGTTGCCGAGGAACTGGAAGCCTGGATCAAGGCGACGCCCTTCCTGCGCCGGGCGTTTCGCGATGTGGCCATCGTGTCGGGGCTGGTTGAGCGCCAGCAGCCGGGCCAGCGCAAGAGCGGGCGGGCGATGACCGTGTCGACCGACCTCATCTATGATGTGCTGCAGAAGCATGAGCCCGGGCACCTGCTGCTGGAGGCGGCCTGGACCGAGGCGAGTGCGAAGCTGACCGACCTTGCGCGGCTGGCGCGGCTTCTGAGGCGGGCCGAGTCGGAGCTCCTTGTGCGGCATCTGGATCGGGTGAGTCCGCTTGCCGTGCCGGCCCTTCTGCAAATCGGGCGGGAAGGCATCAGGGGACTGGCGGAAGATTCTCTGCTTGCGGAACTGGCATTGCCCGCGCCCGTAGTTTGACGCGCAATTGCAACAAATTGGCCATCCATCTGCAACATGCTCGCAACGGGAGTGACATGGGGCCGGTCTAGGGGAAGCCCGTCCGCAAGGCCGCAGATGGGCGGGAATGCGGGTCAGATTCGTATCCGAAAAGGGGATCCCATGTCACAGTTTCGCGCCCTGCTCCTGCTTGGGTCGGCCGTAGCGCTCGCTGCCTGCTCTGGCGCCACCGATGTGGCCTCTCCCGGCGACGGGGTGATCGTGCTTCCGCCGGTTCCTACGCCGACGCCGACTCCGACGCCGACCCCTACCCCGACGCCGACCCCGACCCCCACGCCCGTCAGTTGCCCTGCTGGAACCACTGATGTTGGCACGATCACGGCTGGCACCGGGCAGTCGCTTCGCAACTGTCAAATTTCCGGCGTCATCACGTCGAACCTGGCGCTGCCGAACATCGCCAACCTTGTTTACTCGCTGAATGGCGGTGTCCGCATTGGCCGCGACGTCGGTGCTACCGGCACGCTTCCGGGCGGCCAGTCCGCAACGCTGACCATCGACCCGGGCGTTGTCATTTTCGGCGCTTCTGGCGCCGACTTCCTCCTCATCGAGCGCGGTTCGCGCATTGAGGCGGTCGGGACCGCAACTCGGCCGATCATCATGACCAGCCGGTCCAACATCGTCGGCACTGCAACCGAAACCACGATCGGTGCATGGGGCGGCCTCGTCATCCTTGGTCGCGCACCCATCAGCCGCTGCCTTGCGGCCGGTGCGGTTGGCGGAACGGTCGATTGCGAAAACCGGGTCGAAGGTGCTGACGGCCTCTACGGCGGGGCGACGCCTGCCGACAACTCGGGTCGGATTCGCTACCTCCAGATCCGCTATCCCGGCTTTGAAGCCACACCCGGCAACGAACTCAACGGCATCACGCTGGCCGGCGTAGGCTCAGCGACGGTCTTCGAGAATGTCCAGGTCGTCAACAGCTCGGACGATGGCATCGAGTGGTTCGGTGGGAGGGTTAACGGTCGTTACCTGATCCTGACCGGAAACGACGACGACTCGATCGATACCGACTTTGGCTTCTCCGGTTCGAACCAGTTTGTGCTGGTGACTCAGCGGTCGATTGCGTCGGCCAGCAACCACATCTTCGAAGCAGACTCTTCAGGCAACGACCCGCTTCGTCCAAGGTCGCGGCCGAGCATCGCCAACATGACTGCACTGGCGCGGAACACCAACGGTGCCAATGCGTCGACCGCGCTCTTCTTCCGCGGTGGTACGGACTATAATGTCTACAACTCGGTCGTGAACGGGCTTTCGGCGTGCGTCCAGATGCGCGAAGCGCCGACGATCCGCGCTGCCGACGCCACCCTCGACGACACTGGCCCGGTGAACTTCCGGTCTACCTTCCTGTCGTGCCCGACGGCAGTGTTCAGCGCCGGCGGTTCCGACCCCACGGTGGCCCAGGTCGAAGCCGTCCTGACTTCGCTTCCCGACAACAGCAGCCGCGGAAACACCTTGGTCGGCACGTCTACCCTTGTTGGGGGCATCTTCCCGGGTGCCAATGAACTGGCAGTTGCTCCGTTTGCAGCTGGTGGCTTCTTCACGGCTACCACCTACATCGGTGCATTCCGTGACCAGAACGACAGCTGGTATGCGGGCTGGGCCTGCTCAAGCACGGCGGCGGCCTTTGCCCCCGCAGGCCTGACGCCTTGCACCACCTCGCCGGTGCCGATCCAATAGTGACCGACCAGCGCGGGGGCGGCCAACAGGCCGCCCCCCGGCCCTTCGAAGATGTACCTGGGGGAAAACCCGATGACGACGTCCACCCTGGCCCGCCTGCTTCTCGCCACCACGGCGCTTGGCAGCGCTTTCATGGCCATTCCGCTCAATGCACAGACTGCTCCGGCTCAGCCGGCCCAGGCAGAGCCGCCTGAAGAGGAGTTTGAGGAAGACGTCGACGTATCTGGCGTCGGGGCCGGTGGACTGGATGGCGAGGACATCGTTGTCATCGGCCGTTACATTCCCAACGCGATAAGGGCGACGCCCTCTGTTGTGTCCGTTCTTTCGCAGGCCGACATCCAGCGGACAGGTGAAGGCGACATCGCCGGAGCTCTCAAGCGGGTGACCGGTCTTTCCGTGGTGGGCGGCAAATACGTCTATGTCCGCGGACTTGGAGAACGATATTCCCAGGCGCTGCTGAACGGCCTCCCCATCCCTTCGCCCGAGCCACTGAAGCGCGTTGTCCCGCTGGATATTTTTCCGACCGACATCCTTGCCTCGACTTTGGTTCAGAAGAGCTACGCGGTTAACTTTCCAGGCGAGTTCGGTGGCGGCCTCATCAATCTCACCACGCGTGCAGTGCCGGACGAGCCCTTCCTGAACCTGAGTGGATCGCTTGGTGGCGATACCGTAACCACGGGCCAACTCGGTTATACCTATCGCGGCTCCCGCGGAGATTGGACAAGTTTCGACAGCGGCACGCGGGGTCTGCCAGCGCCATTCCGCGCTGCGCTGAACTCGGGCAAGCTGATCGTCGAGGGCCCGGACTTCACGCTCGATCAGATGAAGACCATCACGTCCAGCTTGAACAACGCCGAGACGAATCTCATACAGCGCAATGACACAATTCCCGTCAACATGTCTGTCGGGCTGACAGGCGGAACGGCCTGGGACGTGGGCGAGGACCGCCTCGGGGTCATCTTCACGGCAAACTGGTCGAACAACTGGATGACGCGCGAAGGCGTCCGCCAGTCGGTGATCAACGCCGACGAAGAGAACAACCAACTGGTTCCGGATCAGGACTTCTTCTTTGTCTCGACTGAGAACCGCATCCAATTGAATGGCTTGCTTGGAATTGGCTATGAGTTCGGTGAGCATCAGGTGCGCTTCACCAACGTCTACATCCGCGATGTTCTGAAGCAGGCCCGTATCCAGAACGGCACAGACGACCGCAACGTCGCCGGCGCCTTCATCTCTCGCAACATCACCAACTGGTTCGAGAGGCAGTTGTTTTCCACGTCGCTTGTTGGCGAATTCAAGTTTGATGAGCTCAAGCTGGACGTGCGGGGCACATATGCAAAGTCGCAGCGAGACGCGCCATATGAGCGGCTGAACGTCTACTCGCTCGTCGAGGATGACGTGAACGGCGATTATTTCGTGAACGACCTTCGGTCATCCGGCAATGGAAGCTCTGTAGCCTTCTCCGAGTTGGCAGACGAAGTCTGGGGTGGAGCGGTCGATGTCGGCTACAGTCTGCCGACAGAACGTGCCGTAACTCTCTCAGGGGGCTATGCCTACACAAACAACACCCGGGAATCGACCCGGCGCGAGTTCCGCTACTTCCCTGAAGAGCAACTGCCTGATGGCGTCTCCCAGCAGAGGCCGGATTTCCTCTTGTCGCCCTTCAACACCAATATCTATGGCATCGTGCTCCGCGAGCAATCGGGTGCGATTGGCAACGCGGCCTATGAGGCTGGCCTCAAGGTGCATGCGGGCTATGGGCAGGTGGAAGCAGAGATCCTGGATGGTCTGAGGTTGAACGCTGGTGTCCGCTATGAGAAGGCAGAACAGTTCGTTCGTGCCATCGACCTGTTTGGTGTCGGAGGAACTGCAAATGAGCTCGATACTCGGATCAACGAGGATTACTGGCTACCAGCTGCAACTCTGACCTGGAACTTCATCGAAGACATGCAGTTGAGGTTTGCGGCGTCCAAGACAATTGGTCGGCCGCAATTCCGTGAACTCTCGCCGCAGC
Source organism: Sandaracinobacter sp. (assembly GCA_041749355.1). GTDB lineage: Bacteria > Pseudomonadota > Alphaproteobacteria > Sphingomonadales > Sphingomonadaceae > Sandaracinobacteroides. The sequence goes on from JBGTBK010000076.1 coordinate 9,650, forward strand.
AGTACACAGATACCGACAATGACCGGACGAGCTTCGGCAACCCCTTCCTCGTCGATACCGAACTGACGAACTTTGAAGCCCGCTACGAGTGGTTCTTCGGTCGCAATGAACGCCTGACGTTTGGCGCATTCTACAAGAAGCTCGACAATCCGATCGAGACCGTCGCCTTCTCGTCCGGTGGCGGCGATGTGCTGACCACATTTGCCAACGCTCCGAAAGCCGATCTGTGGGGCCTGGAGGCCGAGGTTCAGAAGACGTTCCCGATCAGCGACCAGGGCTTTTTCTCGGATCGTAGCCTGTTCGTGAACGCGAACTACACCTACACACAATCCAAGATAAAGGTTAAGGATGGTGACACGACAAAGCCGGCCGAAGGCAATGGCGAGGAACGTCCGGCAACGCTGTTCTTCTCCGATGGCGATCGCCTGACTGGCCAGTCAGATCACATTGCCAACTTGCAATTGGGGTTGCAGCGTGACGAGAAGCTGTCGGAACAGACGATCCTTCTCGTCTATGCCTCCGATCGCGTGTTCCAGCGTGGCCCCAACAATACCCCGGACATCATCGAACGGCCCGGTGTGCAACTGGACTTCGTGTGGCGCGAGGAAGTGACGGTCGGGGCAACCCCGCTGGAACTGAAGTTGCAGGTCCGCAACATCCTGGGCACCGAATTTCGGGAAAGCCAGACGCTGGGTGACAGCACGGTCCTGAACAACCGCTATGATGTCGGGACCAGCTTCTCCTTCGGTATCACGGCCAAGTTCTGAGCTTCGCGCGGGGCAATACCGCCCACGGTCAAAATCCAAAGGGGCCGGAGACACTGTCTCCGGCCCCTTCCTCATGACCCTCTGCAGGCAAGTCAGGCGGCGGCGCGGGAACCGGTGCGCCGGAGCAGGCGCCTGCGCGGCTTCAGCGTCGCCTCCAGGCAATCGGCCACGGCTGCCTCGAACTGCGAGACGGCCGCATCCCAGCTGAAGCGCTGGGCATGCTGGATGGCAGCCGCACGCGGGATGCGCAGGGCCCGATGGATTGCAACGGACAGGTCCTCGTTCAGCGCGCCGGCTCCGCTTTCGCCGACCACATCGAGGGGCCCCGCAACCGGATAGGCAGCAACTGGAAGGCCGGCGGCCATTGCCTCCACCAGCACCAGCCCGAAGGTGTCGGTGCGGCTGGGAAAGACAAACAGGTCGGCACCGGAATAGGCGCGCGCCAGTGCTTCGCCCGACAGCGCGCCCAGGAACAGAGCCTGCGGGTAGCGGGCCTTCAGGTCGGCGAGGGCCGGCCCGTCTCCGACCACCACCTTGGTTCCGGGGGCACTGGCTTCGAGGAAGGCTTCGATATTCTTCTCGACCGCGATCCGCCCGACATTGAGGAGGATGGGCCGCGCGAGGGTGGCGTAGGCGGTGGGTGCGGGAAGACCGGCACGGAACTGGGAGAGATCGACCCCCCGCGACCAGATGCGGGTCTGGGTGATGCCGTGCGAGGCAAGTTCATCGGCAAGGCGGGGCGTCGCCGTGAGAACAGCACGTGCCGGGCCGTGGAACCAGCTGAGGAAGCGCCAGCTCAGCGACGTAGGAAGGCCGAAGCGGGCGTGCAGATAGTCCGGGAAGCGGGTGTGGAAGCTGGTGGTGAAGGGGCGGCCGACGCGCAGGCAGTGGCGGCGCGCCGCGAGGCCGAGGGGACCTTCGGTCGCGATGTGCACGGCGCCAGCGCCGCTTCCCTCGATCAGCTTCCCGACTGCACCTGGAGCCGAAAGCGCGAGGCGAATTTCCGGATAGGTGGGGCAGGGAACCGAGCGGAAGCGATCGGGCGTGATCGGCGTCACCTCCCAGCCGCGCTGCTGCAACAGGGCAGAGGTGGTCTGCAGGGTGCGGACCACCCCGTTCACCTGGGGGGACCAGGCGTCGGATACGAGGGCGAGATGCCGGCTCATTCGGCGGGTGCGAGTTGGGCGATGGCGCGGGCCCGCCGCGGCTTTACCGGCTGATTTGCAAGCGCCTCGGCGCGGACGCGGGCAGCCCAGTCGAGGATCTCCATCTGGCCGTCGGCATGTTCCACCAGGGCCGTGCAGCTTTCGACCCAGTCGCCGTCGTTGTAATAGGTGATCTCTCCGAACTGGCGGATTTCGGCGCAATGGATGTGGCCGCAGACCACCCCGTCAGCGCCGCGTTCGCGCGCCGCGTGGGCGACGGCCTCCTCGTAGCGGCAGACATATTCGACCGCGTTCTTGACCCGCTTCTTGAGGTGCGCGGACAGCGACCAATAGGGCAGGCCGAGCGCGCGGCGGCAGGCATTGAAGCCGACGTTGAGCTTCAGCAGCGCGACATAGGCATGGTCGCCGAGGAAGGCGAGCCAGCGGTGGTAGAGCACCACACCGTCGAACTCGTCGCCGTGGAGGACGAGCAGCTTGCGGCCGTCGGCGGTCTCATGGACGGCTTCGGGGCGGATCTCGATGTCGCCGAAGCCCAGCCCGATGAAGTCGCGAAGCACCTCGTCGTGGTTGCCGGGAACATAGACGACCCGGGTGCCCTTCTTGGCCATCTTGAGCACACGGCGGACGATGTCGTTGTGGCGGGTGGGCCAGAACCAGCCGCGCTTCAGGCGCCAGCCGTCAATGATGTCACCCACCAGATACAGCGTCTCGCACTCCACCGACTTCAGGAAGTCGAACAGAAGCTCGGCGTTGCAACCCGAAGTGCCCAGATGGGTGTCGGAAATGAAAATGGTCCGGAAGCGCAGCCGAGGGCCGGGGGCCTCCTCGTCGGGTGCGTCGAGCCAGGCGGGGGTCGGAAGCGGCAACACCGGAGCCTTGGGGCCCAAGGGGGTGTCCAGTCGGGCGACGGTTTGCATGCAATGCCCCTGTGGCTTGTGGGTAGGCGATTGCCTGCGCGCTATATCTTGCGGTGGTGACCTGCTGGTGACAGGCCTGTGTCGTAAAGGTTACAGCCCTTCGGGCTTCGGGAAGGTCACAGCCCTTCGGACTTCAGCGGCCGGCCCAGCAGGCGCTGGACCACCTGGGGCACGGTGGCGCGGCCGGCCAGCAGGTCTGCAACTGCCGCCGAGATGGGCATGTCGACCCCTGCGGAAGCGGCAGCCTCTGCAAGAACCGGGGCCGTGGCGGCCCCTTCTGCCACCGACAGCTTGCCGGCAAGGGCCTGTTCGGCGCTTTGCCCTTCGCCCAGCGCCATGCCCAGCCGCATGTTGCGCGAC
>JBGTBK010000077.1:0-3749 GCA_041749355.1 Sandaracinobacter sp.
GGCCGTTTCCGCGCTGAAAGCGCATCCGCGCTGCGACGGGCGGATTGCGGCGATCGGCTACTGCTTCGGTGGCCGGACGGTGCTGGAACTGGCCCGGGCGGGCAACCCCGACGTGCTGGGAGTCGTCAGCTTCCACGGCGCGCTCGACACCATGAGCCCAGCGGACAAGGGCAAGGTATCGGCCAAGGTGCTGGTCTGCCACGGCGCCGAGGACGAGCTGGTGCCGCACGCGCACCTGACGGCCTTCCTGGATGAGATGGCGGCTGCTGGCGCCGACTGCCAGACCATCGCCTACACGGGGGCGAAGCACAGCTTCACCAACCCGGAAGCCAAGGGAGAGCTGATGCCGACGATCATCCACCACGCGGCGACGGACGAGCGCAGCTGGCGGGCGATGCAGGCGCATCTGGCCGAGGTGTTCGGCTGAAGCCGGCCGGCGTCAACGCGAAGCGTTGATCGCAGGGCTTGCGCCGAGTCTGCGGTCCAGCGCGTTCGCGCTGGCCGCAGCCGGCTTCACCCGACCCTCGTCCAGGTCTGGCTGCGGCAGCCGGTGTTGCGCGTGAGGCAGCCGCGAACGCGGATGGTGTTCGCATCCTGGATGGTGAGCCTGCCGTTGAACCGGCGGTTGATGTCGGGGACGAAGACGCGTCCGCGGAAGGTGTCGGGGCTTTCGCGGGCGAAATCCTCGAACAGGTCCATGCCGATCAGGTTGGGGTGGCCGCCCCGGGCTGCGTCGGCCTGGGCCCTTTCGCTTGCGAAGGCGACGCGCCCGCAGACCTTCGGGCCGCAATCCTCGATGCGGACTTCGACATTGCCGCTTGGATTGCGCCAGAGGCCGTTGGGCGAGAGATCCTGGGCAGAGGCGGCGCTGCCGACTGCCGCCAGAAATCCCACAACCATCAGTGCTGCCCGCATGCTTTTCCCCCTGAACACCGGCCCGGCAAAAGGATGCAGTGGCCGCGTCAATCCCGCAAGAGGTCGTTGATGCCGGTCTTGGCGCGGGTCTGGGCGTCGACCCGCTTCACGATCACTGCGCAGGCGAGGCTTGGGCCGGGGGAGCCATCGGGCAGCGGCTTGCCCGGCAGCGCGCCGGGAACGACGACCGCATAGGCCGGGACTTCGCCGATGAAGACTTCGCCGGTGGCCCGGTCGACGATCTTTGTGCTGGCGCCAAGGAATACGCCCATCGACAGGACCGCGCCTTCGCGCACGATCACGCCTTCGGCAACCTCGCTGCGCGCGCCGATGAAGGCGCCATCCTCGATGATGACGGGGCCGGCCTGCAGGGGTTCGAGCACGCCGCCGATGCCGGCGCCGCCCGAGATATGCACATTGGCCCCGATCTGCGCGCAGCTGCCGACGGTTGCCCAGGTGTCGATCATGCTGTTCGCGCCCACATGCGCGCCGATGTTGAGGAAGCTGGGCATCAGAACCGCGCCCGGGGCCACATAGGCGCCCCGCCGAACGACTGCTCCGGGAACCATGCGGAAGCCGGCGTCGGCAAAGCGGTTCGCGCCCCAGCCTTCGGTCTTCAGCGGCACCTTGTCCCACGCAGGTGCCTGGCCGCCTTCGACGAGGCTGTTGGCCTTGAGACGGAAGCTCAACAGCACGGCCTTCTTCAGCCACTGGTTCACCCGCCATTGGCCGTCGGTACCGCGTGTCGCCACCCGGACCGCACCCGAATCCAGCCCGGCGATCGCTGCCTCCACGGCAGCAGACACGGCCGCATCGCCCGGCTTCAGCCCGTCGCGCGCGTCCCAGGCGCTCTCGATTGCCTGTTCGGTGGCAGCCCAGTCGGTCATGCAATCAGCTCCTCAAGCCAGTCGGTCAGGTCGGGTATCTCGAAATCGATGAAGTCGGGCGAGTGGCCATGGTCGCCCCGCTCGGAGCCGTTGTTCACCCAGCCGGTCACCATGCCGACGGCATGGGCAGGCTGCAGGTTGTGGGCCATGTCGTCCACGAAAAAGGCGGCTTCCGGGTTCACGCCGTGCAGGTCGCAAAGCCCGCGATAGGCGCGGGGGTCGGGCTTGGGGTGATAGGCCATGGCGTGGATGTCGTGGATCGCCTCGAAACAGTCGAGGATGCCGAGTGCGCGCAGCACCCGTTCGGCATAGGGCGTATCGCCATTGGTGAACACCAGCCGCCGCCCGGGCAGGCTTTTCAGCGCCTTTTCCAGCCGCGGACTCAATTCCAGCACCGTGGTGTCGATATCATGGACGTCGGCGAGGAAGTCGTGGGGGTCCACCCCGTGGCTCAGCATCAGGCCGCGAAGGGTGGTCCCATGTTCGTGGAAATAGCGCTTCTGGACAGCCCGGGCCTCTTCGCGGCCAAGGCCGAGCAGACGGCCGACATAGGCCTCCATCCGCCGGTCGATCTGGGCGAACAGGTTGACGCGCGCCTGGTAGAGCGTGTTGTCCATGTCGAACAGCCAGCAGTTGACGTGGGCAAGCCGCCCCGGCAGGCTTGTTCGCAACGAGAAGTCGCCTTCGGGGTCAATCGGGCTGGCCATGCTTCGCCCATAGACGAGGACGAACGGATGAAGCCAGTTGCTGTTTTGCCGCCCACGAGGGCGAGGCCCGTGTGTGGCGCGCTGCGGTTGCTGCTGCTTGGCGGCGCCGGCTGCCTGCTTGCTGCGTGCGGTGGCGCCGGAGGGCCTGGCCCGGTTGCGGTTTCGTCGGCACCTGCGGCTGTTGCCCCGGCACCGACCCCCACGCCCACACCTGCGCCCGTGGTGAACTACGACACGGCCGAATATCGCCGTTCGGGTGCTGCGGTGGAATCGAAGGCCATCACCGCCTGGCAGGCTGGTGCCACCGGAGCAGGCGTGACGATCGGCTTTATCGACAGCGGAATTGCGGCCAGCAGCCCCGAGTTTTCGGGCCGGATCGCCCAGGCAAGTCGCGATGTCAGCGGGCAGGGCCGAAGCGTGCAGGACAGTTCGGGCCATGGCACCGCGGTTGCAGCAATTGCAACGGCCGCCCGCAACGACAGCGCAATCCAGGGGGTGGCCTTTTCCGCCACGATCGCGGCCTTCCGGTCCGACAATGGGCAGTGCAGCGATGGCTGCAATTACACCGACAATGCGCTGGCAAGCGGGCTCGACGCAGCGGTTGCAGCCGGGGCGCGGGTGGTGAACATCTCGCTTGGCGGATCGAGTGCGACACCCAGCCTGCGCAGCGCCTTCAACCGCGCCGTCAATGCCGGCACCGTTGTTGTCCTGTCGGCGGGCAATGATGCGCTGGCCCAGCCCGACCCCCTGCCAATGGCTGCGCTGACCGCCACCGGGTCGGGCAACATCATCATCGCAGGGTCTGTCGACAGCAACGGCACCATCAGCAGCTTTTCCAACCGGGCAGGCGCTGCGCAGACCAACTATCTGGTGGCCCTTGGCGAAAGCGTGCGCAGCTTCGACCACACGGGCCAGGCCTTCCTCTATTCGGGGACCAGCTTTTCGGCACCGGCCGTTTCTGGTGCGGTTGCCCTTCTGGCCCAGGCCTTCCCGAACCTGACGGGCACGCGGATTGCGGAGATCCTGTTCGCCACGGCAGACGATCTTGGCGCTCCCGGCACCGACGCCGTCTATGGGCGGGGCCGGCTCAACATCGCGCGCGCCATGTCGCCGATCGGGCAGACGAGCCTTGCCGGGACCGCGATCGCAGTGACGGCGGCACCGAACGGATCGCTGGGCACGGCGTTCGGCAACGGGCTGTCGGGCGGTTCCGGGCTTGCGTCGGTGCCGGTGACCGACA